>NZ_JAKKCS010000021.1:0-85313 GCF_021728075.1 Vibrio sp. D54
TCAACCTCATCAACTACAGTGAGTTTAAAAGCGAGGGAGTAATCGCGCTGAGTTCTTTTAGTTGTTGATTTCATAACACTCTCCAATTTTGGGGGTGGAAAGTGTCAACCTTATTTAGGACGGTACAGTAAAAACTAAAAAGGCCAACCCTTCGGTTAGCCTTTTTCATTCAAACTAAGCTCTGTAAACAGGAGCGACTTAGTAGTTACCTGAAGCAACGTTGCCATTGCCTTTTTCAGCTTGAATGCGCATGTAGATTTCTTCACGGTGAACTGAAACCTCTTTCGGAGCGTTAACGCCGATACGCACTTGGTTACCTTTAACACCTAGTACAGTTACAGTCACTTCATCACCAATCATCAGTGTTTCGCCTACGCGGCGAGTCAAAATTAGCATTCTTTGCTCCTTGAGTAATCTCTAAATTTTCTTGCTACAAAGCTATTATCCAACAAAAGTTATATTTTCGTAAACTACCTTGTTAGCGAAAATCAGCCTAAAAAGGCATGTTTTTGTTGAATGTTTAATGCTTCACTAGACGTAATGTAAGCATCATGCAGAATGTTTGCTGCTGTATCCACACATTCGGGTGCTAAAACTAGCATCATAGTGAGTGCATTCGTTGCGCTGAAATTGATCTCAATATCTCGCTTTGCCAACAAATCGCATGCGTGCTCTACCATTCCATTGGCCTCAAGCCCCACTGCGGTCAACAGGCTTACCACTTCACTATTACGGATTTTGTCGCTGAACACCAGATCGAACTTGGCACATGCATCTTGTTTTATCATGATACCTGCCCGTTCTGTTTCCTCGATCACATTCCAAATGTCGATACCCAACATCTGACATTGTTTTGTAGCACTAGATAAATGTTCTTTATCGACTTCGATTATGGCAAGGTCACGTTGGATGGCTATACCAGAGACGGCTTGATTGCCTAACTCCCCCTTTACCAGACTGCCTTCATTAACATCAAATGTCGAAAGCACGCGCAGTGGCACATTATTCTTCCATGCAAATTGCACTGAAGGTAAATGTAATACTTTCGCGCCTCGGCTTGCCATCGCTTCCATGGAAGGAAAATCGATAACCGCCAATTTTCGCGCGTTTTTCACTACACGTGGGTCACAAGTATAAATACCATCAACGTCGGTAAAGATTTGACACTCATCAGCGCGCAATGCGCCTGCCAGTGCCACTGCGCTCGTATCTGAGCCACCTCGACCTAATGTGGTGATATCCCCGTTCTCATTCACACCTTGAAAGCCTGCAACAATCACGATTTGGTCTTGCTCAAGCAATCCCAGAATTGTCTTAGTATCAATGTGTTTAATCGTTGCGTCATTGTGTTGATTATCCGTCACAATATTCGCCTGTGCTCCGGTAAGCGAGCGTGCAGCATGACCCAATTTATTGAGTGTCATTGCTAACAGTGCCATTGACACTTGCTCACCAGCAGAGAGCAAAACATCAAGTTCTCGAGCTGTAGGCACGCTATCTATCTGTTTAGCGAGGTCCATCAGTCTGTTTGTTTCGCCTGACATTGCAGACACGACAACAACAACTTGATTGCCATCATTTTTCGCCTTAATGATGTGTTCAGCAACTTGGTGGATTCTTTCAATTGAACCCACTGAGGTTCCGCCAAACTTTTGCACGATAAGGGGCTTTTTCACCAGTCTTCACCTTCCCAAGACCGAAGTCTCTTTAGAACTGCTTACATCTTCAGTATTTCCTTTTAGAAAAATTATATAAGCAGTAGTTACAACAAAAACCAAATAGCCTAAATGACTCGGTTAACTTTTGGTCAATTAAACCACTTGGCTGCTAAAAAAAATTACGCTCAATCAAAGAAACTTGATTGAGCGTAATTTTAGTAGTTAAAAGCTTATAAGCGCTCTTCTAACCAAGGCTGAACTGTTTTAATTGCCTCTGGTAGTGCGGCTACATCAGTACCACCAGCTTGAGCCATGTCAGGACGACCACCGCCCTTACCACCGACTTGCTCAGCAATCATCTTAACTAGATCACCAGCTTTTACTTTACCAGTTAGATCTTTAGTCACACCAGCAATCAGGCCAACCTTGTCACCTGTTACGTTAGCAAGCAGTACGACACCAGACCCCATTTGGTTCTTAATGTCATCAACCATAGTACGTAGGTTCTTGCTGTCAGCGCCTTCAAGAGCTGCGACTAGAACTTTTGTACCATTGACTTCAACCGCTTTGCCCATGATGTTAGCGCTTTCTGCTGCCGCCATCTTATCTTTTAGCTTCTGCACTTCTTTCTCTAGCGCTTTTGCTTTCTGTGCAGATTCTGCCAGTTTCTCTTCGTACTTCGCGTTTTGAGCTTCAATCGCGTCTAATGCAGCCTCGCCTGTTACCGCCTCAATACGTCGAATACCTGCAGCAATGCCGCTTTCTGAAGTGATTTTGAATAGGCCAATATCACCTGTGCTTGATGCGTGAATACCACCGCAAAGCTCTGTCGAGAAGTCGCCCATAGATAGTACGCGTACTTCGTCGTCGTACTTCTCGCCGAATAGAGCCATTGCGCCTTTCTTCTTAGCAGACTCAATGTCCATCACGTTGGTTTCAATCGTGTGGTTGCGACGAATTTGCGCGTTAACTAGGCGCTCAACTTCTTTCAACTCTGCTGCGGTTACGGCTTCTAGATGCGAGAAGTCGAAACGTAGGTTGTCTGCCTTCACCAATGAGCCTTTCTGCGTTACGTGCTCACCTAAAACCTGGCGTAGTGCTGCGTGTAGCAAGTGCGTTGCTGAGTGGTTTAGAGAGATAGCTGCGCGACGCTCTGCGTCAACGATAGTTGCTACTTCATCACCTTTCGCTAGAACGCCTTCTGCCATTACACCGTGGTGCGCGATTGCGTTACCTAGTTTTTGAGTGTCCTCAACGTGGAATACACCAGACTCAGTACGGATTTCACCAGCGTCACCACACTGACCGCCTGACTCTGCGTAGAATGGTGTTTCACCAAGTACGATGATTGCTTTGTCGCCCGCAGATAGTGAATCTACTTCGTTGCCTTCAACGAACATCGCTGCTACAGAACTAGAGCCTTTAGTACCTGTGTAACCACAGAATTCTGTTTGCGTATCAACTTTGATTGCTGCGTTGTAGTCAGTACCAAAGTTACCCGCTTCACGCGCACGTTGACGCTGCTCTTCCATCGCTTTCTCAAAACCTTCTTCGTCGATTGCGAACTCACGCTCACGTGCAACGTCGTTAGTTAAGTCAGCTGGGAAGCCGTAAGTATCGTAAAGTTTAAATACGGTTTCGCCGTCCAGTACTTTACCGTCTAGGTTATCTAGTGCTTCGTTTAGAATAGCCATACCGCGCTCAAGTGTACGACCAAAGTTTTCTTCTTCGATACGCAGTACTTTTTCAACCACAGCTTGTTGACGCTTCAGCTCTTCACCAGCCGTACCCATGATGTCAGCTAGAACGCCAACCAACTTGTGGAAGAATGCACCTTGTGCGCCCAGCTTGTTACCGTGACGAACTGCACGACGGATGATACGGCGTAATACGTAACCACGACCTTCGTTTGAAGGCATAACGCCATCCACGATCAGGAATGAACATGAACGGATGTGGTCAGCGATAACGCGTAGTGATTGGTTTGATAGGTCTTCGTAACCGATCACTTCTGCTGCTGCTTTGATAAGAGCTTGGAACACATCGATTTCGTAGTTTGAGTGAACGCCCTGCATGATTGCAGAGATACGCTCGATACCCATACCAGTATCTACCGATGGTTTTGGTAGCGGTTCCATAGTGCCGTCTGCGTGACGGTTGAACTGCATGAATACGTTGTTCCAGATCTCGATGAAACGGTCACCATCTTCTTCAGGCGTGCCAGGACGGCCACCCCAGATGTGCTCACCGTGATCGTAGAAGATTTCAGTACATGGACCACAAGGGCCAGTGTCGCCCATTTGCCAGAAGTTATCAGACTCGTACGGCTTGCCGCCTTCTTTATCACCAATGCGAACAATACGATCAGCGGGTACGCCAACTTTCTTGTTCCAGATGTCAAACGCTTCGTCATCGGTTTCGTAAACAGTTACCAATAAACGATCCGCTGGCAGTTTAAGAACTTCGGTTAGGAATTCCCAAGCAAAGGAGATCGCATCTTCTTTGAAGTAATCGCCAAAGCTGAAGTTGCCTAACATTTCAAAGAATGTGTGGTGACGAGCAGTAAAGCCAACATTTTCTAGGTCGTTATGTTTACCACCAGCACGTACGCAACGCTGAGCCGTAGTCGCTCGAGTGTAGGCTCGTTTTTCTAAGCCTAAGAAACAATCTTTAAATTGGTTCATACCTGCGTTTGTGAACAGCAGGGTTGGGTCGTTATGTGGAACTAACGATGAACTTTCTACGATTTGGTGTCCTTTGCTCTCAAAGAACTTGAGGAACGCGTTACGAACCTCATCAGTGCTCATGTACATGCAGCTCTTCCTGAAAATAGTCGAGTTAGAATTTTGCCGTATTGTAGATCATGCAAACAGCTGAGACTAGTTTTCTTGAGGAAAAGAGGGAGTAGGAGAAAAAATTTGAAGCAAAACAAAAATCAGTGCGGACGACTGACCGTTAATCTTCGTCCTCAAAGCTCAGCGCGTAGCTGATTTGGTCAAAACTGTAGCCGCGATACTGCAGAAAACGAACTTGTTTTGCGTACTCTTTTTGGTCTTTGGCTTTAATACCTTTGAATTTCTTTTCTGCCGCCTGTTTAGCCAGTTCAAACCAATCTTGCGGCTCTTCAGCCATAGCTTGCTCAATCACCGATTCCTCAACACGCTTCTGGTTTAACTCTTGACGAATTCGACGCTCTCCATGTCCTTTGTATACATGCTGTCTAATTTGACTCTTCGCGTAACGTAAATCATCTAAATAGTTATGGTCTAGGCAAAAATTAATTGCGATCTCGATGTCTGACTCTTCATAGCCCTTCATCGATAATTTTTGGTAAAGCTCATACTGACCATGATCGCGACGACTAAGCAATTGGATAGCTGCCTCTTTGCTCGATAATGTTGGCGCCTGGCGTTTTTGGTACATGATGATCCTAAAAGTATTTTTGCTGTACAGGCTCTCAATGGCCTTTGTGATAATTCGATTTTTGATTTCAATAGATACAACAAAGCCCCGCATAGCAGGGCTTTGTCATTTATTAATCTATGAAAGATTAAAACTCTTCAGCTTGCTCTGGCGCTTCACCAGCTTCAGGCGCTTCCGCAAGTGCTGGCGCTAGCAACATTTCACGCAGTTTTGTATCGATAGTTTTGGCCACTTCAGGATGCTCACGCAGGTAGTTACACGCATTCGCTTTACCTTGACCAATCTTATCGCCATTGTAGCTATACCAAGCACCGGCTTTTTCAACTAACTTGTGCTTCACACCTAGATCGACAAGTTCACCTTCGCGGTTAAAGCCTTGGCCGTACATGATTTGTGTGTTTGCTTCTTTAAATGGTGCTGCAATCTTATTCTTAACAACTTTGATGCGCGTTTCGTTACCTACGACTTCGTCACCTTCTTTGATTGCGCCAGTACGACGGATATCTAGACGAACAGAAGCGTAGAACTTAAGTGCGTTACCACCTGTTGTTGTTTCTGGGTTACCAAACATCACACCAATCTTCATACGGATTTGGTTGATGAAGATACACATACAGTTAGACTGCTTTAGGTTACCCGTTAGCTTACGCATTGCTTGAGAAAGCATACGTGCTTGTAGACCCATGTGGCTATCGCCCATTTCGCCTTCGATTTCTGCTTTCGGTGTTAGTGCTGCGACAGAGTCGACAACCATAACATCGATAGCACCAGAACGTGCAAGTGCGTCACAGATCTCTAGCGCTTGCTCACCTGTGTCTGGCTGAGAAACTAGCAATGCATCGATATCAACGCCAAGTTTCTTCGCGTATACAGGATCTAGAGCGTGCTCTGCATCGATAAACGCACAAGTTTTGCCTTCACGTTGCGCAGCAGCAATAAGCTCAAGGGTTAATGTTGTTTTACCTGAAGATTCTGGGCCGTAGATTTCTACGATACGACCCATTGGTAGACCACCAGCACCCAAAGCGATATCAAGAGAAAGAGAACCCGTTGAGATGGTTTCTACGTCCATTGCGCGGTTATCACCAAGGCGCATGATAGAGCCTTTACCGAATTGCTTTTCAATTTGACCTAGCGCAGCGGCGAGCGCTTTCTGTTTGTTCTCGTCCATTACTTTCTCCGATTTATTCATCTTCTTTGGGCGACGAATAGTAATTCATTTTTCTTAAGCAGAAGAACTGCTCAGCAATGAAAGTTATTATACTGTTGATTCATACAGTGTCCATACCTGTATGAAAAAAATTTGGCTGACCTAAAGTCATGATTTGCTCTAGCCCTTATCAATGCTGGGCTAAAACAAGTTAAGAAATTCTAGAGCAGATGTTGATACAATTGAGTCAACGCGTGCTCGACCGCTTTTTTGCGAACTTCTGCACGGTCACCAGTAAAATGCATGGTTTCTACTTGCTGCCAACTTTGGTTATCAGCAAAAGCAAAGCAGACCATACCGACTGGTTTCTCTTCACTGCCACCACCCGGCCCTGCAATACCACTGATGGACACACCGATGGTCGCATTGGAGTTTTTAATTGCACCCTGTACCATTTCAATCACAACTGGCTCACTCACTGCACCATGCGCTTCTAACGTTGAAGCTTGCACACCAAGCATCTCCATTTTCGCTTCATTACTGTAGGTGACAAACGCACGGTCAAGCCACGCTGAACTACCAGCAATGTCAGTAATGGCGGTTGCAACACCACCACCTGTGCATGATTCTGCGGTCGTTAAAAGATGCCCGTGTTTAGCCAATAATGCGCCTAAATCGGCACTCAATTTTGTTGTTTTTTCCATAGCCAAAATGCCCTTTGTCTCTTTTTACTTGATAGGGATTCACGTATCCTAAGCCGCTACGGAAATAAACAAAAGAACTTACCTGTGAAAGCTGAACAAAAACACACTCCGATGATGCAGCAATACCTCAAGCTAAAAGCTGAGAACCCAGAGATTTTGCTGTTCTACCGCATGGGCGATTTCTACGAACTCTTTTACGATGATGCCAAGCGAGCTTCTCAGCTTCTTGATATTTCATTGACCAAACGTGGTGCGTCTGCAGGTGAACCTATCCCAATGGCGGGTGTGCCATTTCACGCCGTAGAGGGCTACCTGGCAAAACTTGTTCAGCTTGGTGAGTCTGTGGCGATCTGTGAACAGATTGGCGATCCGGCCACCAGCAAGGGCCCAGTAGAACGTAAAGTTGTGCGTATCGTGACACCAGGTACAGTGACGGATGAGGCGCTGCTTTCTGAGCGTGTCGATAACTTAATCGCAGCAATTTACCATCACAACGGTAAGTTCGGTTATGCGACGCTGGATGTCACCTCTGGTCGCTTCCAACTGACAGAACCAGAAACTGAAGAAGCGATGACAGCCGAGCTTCAACGTACCGCACCACGTGAGCTACTGTTCCCAGAAGATTTTGAACCTGTACATTTAATGGCGAGCCGCAATGGTAACCGTCGTCGCCCAGTCTGGGAGTTTGAGCTTGATACGGCTAAGCAACAACTCAATCAACAATTTGGCACAAAAGATCTGGTTGGTTTTGGTGTAGAACATGCGTCCTTAGGGTTATGTGCTGCTGGTTGTTTGATCCAGTACGTAAAAGATACTCAACGTACGGCTTTACCTCATATTCGCTCTTTAACGTTTGATCATCAGGATCAATCCGTCATCCTTGATGCTGCTACCCGACGTAATCTGGAAATTACTCAAAATCTAGCAGGCGGAACCGATAACACGCTCGCTGCAGTACTCGACCATTGTGCTACTCCGATGGGCAGCCGAATGCTGAAGCGTTGGTTGCATCAGCCTATGCGTTGCATTGAAACGTTAAACAATCGTCTTGATGCGATTGGTGAGATTAAAGAACAAGCTCTGTTTGCCGATCTTCAACCAACGTTAAAGCAAATTGGTGATATTGAACGTATCTTAGCGCGCCTTGCATTACGCTCTGCTCGCCCTCGCGATATGGCTAGACTTCGCAATGCCATGCAACAGCTACCAGAGCTAGAATCTGTCACCGCTTCTTTGACCCATCCGTACCTAACGAAATTGGCGAAGTATGCAGCTCCGATTGACGAAGTATGTGACCTGTTAGAGCGCGCGATTAAAGAAAATCCGCCGGTTGTTATTCGTGATGGTGGCGTCATCGCTGAAGGCTACAATGCGGAGCTCGATGAATGGCGAAAATTGGCAGATGGTGCAACAGAATATCTTGAGCAGCTTGAGCGAGATGAGCGTGAACGACACGGTATCGATACGCTTAAAGTAGGCTATAACAACGTTCATGGCTTCTTTATCCAAGTAAGCCGTGGCCAGAGCCATTTGGTTCCACCGCATTATGTACGTCGCCAAACACTCAAAAACGCTGAACGCTACATCATTCCAGAGCTTAAGGTACACGAAGACAAAGTACTTAACTCGAAATCTAAAGCGTTAGCACTTGAGAAACAGTTGTGGGAAGAACTGTTTGATCTATTGATGCCAAACCTTGAGAAGCTGCAAAACCTAGCTTCTGCTCTGTCTCAACTGGATGTATTACAAAACCTAGCAGAGCGTGCAGATTCGTTAGATTACTGCCGCCCAACGCTTGTGAAAGACGCAGGAATTCACATTCAAGCTGGTCGTCATCCAGTCGTAGAACAAGTAACAACAGAGCCGTTCATCGCGAACCCAATTGAGCTTAACCCAGCCCGTAAGATGTTGATCATCACCGGTCCAAACATGGGTGGTAAATCAACCTACATGCGTCAAACTGCGCTGATTGCATTGATGGCACATATCGGCTCTTATGTACCGGCAGAATCCGCACAGATTGGTTCTTTAGATCGTATATTTACTCGTATTGGTGCGTCAGATGATCTTGCATCTGGCCGCTCGACCTTCATGGTAGAAATGACCGAAACAGCCAATATTCTTCACAACGCAACTAAGAACAGTTTGGTGCTAATGGATGAAATCGGACGTGGTACTAGTACTTACGACGGTCTGTCTTTAGCTTGGGCAAGTGCGGAATGGCTCGCAACACAAATTGGTGCGATGACCCTATTTGCAACTCACTACTTCGAATTAACAGAGTTACCGAACCAACTGCCAAGCTTAGCGAACGTTCACTTGGATGCCGTAGAACATGGAGACAGCATTGCCTTTATGCACGCAGTTCAAGAAGGTGCGGCAAGTAAGTCTTACGGCTTAGCTGTTGCGGGCTTAGCTGGCGTACCAAAAACGGTCATCAAAAATGCGCGTAACAAGCTATCTCAGCTAGAGCAACTGGGGCAAAACAGTGACACACCACGTCCAAGTGCAGTAGATGTGGCTAACCAGTTGAGCCTGATTCCAGAGCCTAGCGAGGTCGAACAAGCTCTGTCAGGTATTGATCCTGACGACTTAACGCCACGCCAAGCTCTTGAAGAGCTGTATCGCTTGAAGAAGATGCTGTAAACAGACTCACACCAACGAGCAAAAAAGAAAAAAGGCTATGGGGAACCATAGCCTTTTGTGTATCTAGTGAAATACGGATTATTTAATCGTCTTCTACGTTAAACAAGTTTTCCATATTCAAACCTTGTTTGATTAGGACTTCACGAAGACGACGTAAGCCTTCCACTTGTATTTGACGTACTCGCTCACGTGTCAGACCAATCTCTCGACCAACTTCTTCCAGCGTCGAAGGCTCGTAGCCTAGTAGGCCGAAGCGTCGTGCAAGCACTTCTTTCTGTTTCGGATTCAACTCTTCTAACCAATGAATCAACGATGATTTGATGTCGTCATCTTGAGTCGAAACTTCTGGATCAGAGTTGTTTGCATCAGGAATAATATCCAGCAGCGCTTTCTCACCGTCACCACCGATTGGCGTGTCGACAGAGCTAATACGCTCATTAAGGCGTAACATTTTGCTTACGTCTTCGACTGGAATATCTAATTGAGCAGCAATTTCTCTGCGGTCGGTTCGTGATCGAGCTTTTGAGAAAGTTCACGCGCAGTACGCAGATAAATGTTCAGCTCTTTCACTACGTGGATAGGTAGACGGATCGTGCGAGTTTGGTTCATCAACGCTCGCTCTATCGTTTGTCGGATCCACCATGTTGCGTAAGTAGAGAAACGGAAACCACGTTCTGGGTCGAATTTTTCGACCGCTCGGATCAAGCCGAGGTTACCTTCTTCAATCAGATCGAGTAGTGCTAGACCACGGTTACTGTATCGACGAGAAATCTTAACAACCAAACGTAGGTTACTTTCGATCATACGTTTGCGTGCCGCTTCGTCGCCACGTAGGGCGCGTCTTGCGTAAAGCACTTCTTCTTCGGCAGTAAGTAAAGGTGAGAAGCCAATTTCGCCCAAATACAACTGAGTTGCATCTAAGCTTTTACTGCTCGCGTCAAATTCTTCACGCGCAGTCGCTTTGCTTTCTGTGGATGATGATCTTTCGAGTTCGTTATCAATGGTCTTCACTGACGCATTATCAAATGCAAACTCTTCAACTTTGGTTACTGTGTTGCTGATACTCATAACGCCTCCCCCTGGCGAGTTAGCAAGACATGACAACTCAATATGTCGCTAAATGATGTCGCAAGTTGTTTTTCAAAGTTTTAAGGCAAATAGCGTTTTGGATTCACTGATTTACCTTGATAGCGAATTTCAAAGTGTAGTTTGACCGACTTTGCACCTGAACTACCCATGGTGGCGATTTTTTGTCCGCTTTTTACGCTTTGTCCTTCTGTGACCAACAGCTTGTCATTATGTGCGTATGCGCTTAAATAGTTGTCGTTATGCTTTACTATAATTAAGTTGCCATAACCTCGTAGCGCATTGCCTGAATAAACGACTGTGCCGGCTGCGGTTGAAACGATAGGTTGACCACGCTGTCCTGCGATGTCGATACCTTTATTTCCCTGTTCTCCCGCCGAAAAGTTCTTGATTACTCTCCCTTTTGTTGGCCACAACCACTTTGAGACTTTATCACTCTTTGCTGTAGTAGTTGGCGCTTTTTGCTTCACTTTTTGGTTATCTTTTGAACCAACATACTCCTTTGTTTTCGATTGTTCAACCTTCTTTGGAGGCTGTTTTTGTACGACTTTAGGCTTAGTCTCTGTAGGTTTTTGACTAGAGTTTTTACTCGAAGGTTTAGGTTTAGAGGCTGTTGATGTTTTCGTCACTGGAGCTGGGGGTGTCGTAACAACAGGAGCCACAACGGGTTCAACTTTTTGACCATATTTAGGGGCGACATATTTCGGAGCCCAAAGTTTTAGCCTCTGTCCTGGGTAGATAGTATAAGGCTGAGTTAACTCATTGTAACGAACAAGATCATTTACATCTTTATCTGTGACATAAGCTATGAAGTAAAGTGTATCGCCTTTTTTTACCTCATAATAACTCCCTCTGTAACTCCCTCTTTCAAGGCTTGAATAGTCTTTTTTTAGGCTAGAGACAGGTGCAGGGGAATGCGCTGCACAACCAACTAGTCCTGCAGCAAACACAAAGCTAATACCAATATGACGTAGTAACTTATTCACCTATCCCTAACCCTTAAGCTAAATCACCCGCAACCAGAGGTACGAACCGAACCATTTCTACAACGGTAGAGAGATATTCGTCTCCCTTACGCTCTATTTTTAATAACTGTTGTTCCGTATCTCCAACAGGAATGACCATTTTGCCGCCATCTCTTAATTGTGAGAGAAGAGCTTGGGGAATCACTTCAGCGGCAGCGGTAACAATAATAGCATCGAAAGGACCTCGCGCTTCCCAGCCCTGCCACCCATCAGCATGCTTAGTTGAAACATTGTAGATATCCAATTGCTTCAGGCGACGCTTTGCTTCCCATTGCAACGATTTAATTCGCTCAACGGAGTATACATGATCAACAATTTGCGCCAGTACCGCGGTTTGATAACCCGATCCCGTTCCGATTTCCAGAACACGACTCGCCGGTTCTAGCTCAAGCAACTCGGTCATACGAGCAACGATATAAGGCTGAGAAATAGTTTGTCCCTGACCAATTGGTAACGCATTGTTATCATAGGCTTGGTGCATCATCGCTTGAGAAACAAAGCTTTCTCGTGGCAAGCGTTGGATAGCATCCAGAACTCTTTGGTCTTTGATGCCACTGGAGATAAGAAACGCTATCAACCTGTCAGCATGTGGGTTACTCATTACTTCTCTTCCTTTAACCAACTATCCATAGCACGCAGCGACTCGTGAGCGGTGAGATCAACTTGCAGAGGCGTCATTGAAACTCGGCCATGCTCAATTGCATAAAAGTCCGTGCCCTCTCCTGCATCTTGCTCCTTTCCTGGTGGCCCTAACCAATAAATGTCATGGCCTCTCGGATCTTTCTGCTTGATCATATTCTCTGCGTGATGACGTGCACCTAAACGCGTAACTTCAATTTCACCTAAACTCTCTGATGGTAAGTCAGGCACGTTTACGTTCAGTAGACGATTCGTTGGAATCGGCGACGCTAAATGCTGTTGTACAATTTGACGTGCAATTTTAGCGGCGGATTCGAAATGTCGCTTACCCACTAGAGAAAAAGCCACCGACTGAACGCCAAGGAAATGACCTTCCATGGCTGCTGCTACTGTTCCAGAATAAAGAACATCATCACCCAAATTAGCGCCATGGTTGATTCCTGACAGAACAAGATCAGGCAAATCATCTTTCATTAGCTCATTCAGCGCGAAATGCACACAATCCGTGGGCGTGCCTTGCACTGAGTAGATATTTGGGGCAATTTCCGTCACGCGTAATGGTTGTTCTAATGTGAGTGAATTCGAAGCACCTGAACGATTTCGATCAGGTGCGACAATGGTCACTTCGGCGATATCTCTCAACTCATCAGCGAGGGCATGAATCCCTTGTGCATGAACACCATCATCATTGCTGATTAAGACTCTTAAGGGCTTCGGGTTTCGTGAATCCTGTTCCATTAGTATTCTCTTTCTACTTCAACCTCATTAACTAACTCACGAACAATAGAGGTCGCAAAAGATCCCGCATCCAGTGAGAAAGTCAGCGTAATGTTGTTACCTTCAACCGTCCAAGCTAAATCTTTTGGCTTCAGCGCAATATCGCGACGATCGTGGCGCATGCGATTACCACGAATCAACGCCATGAGGTCAGGCTCTTCGTCTAAAAACGGTTGCTCTAATGCCAGAGCCTCGGCTTGAGTAGGCAGTGCATTATCGCCAGCAAGCGCAGCGGTAATTGCCGCTTCACCTTGCGCAAATTGCGCTTGCAGAGCAGCGATGTTGTTTGCATCAATCAACTGAGTGCCAGAATTCGTCTGTGCAATGTCACCATCAATGAACTTATCAAACACACCATTCTCTAGACGAGCTGAAACGATGCGGTTGAAAATCCACGAACGAGCTGCTGATAAATACATGCTTCGCTTGTTTTGATTGCGGGTACGAACGTTTTCGCGTCCCCATCGACGTGCTTCTTCAAGGTTGTTGCCATCGTTACCAAAACGCTGACTACCAAAGTAATTTGGCACACCAACTTGTTTCACTTTTTCAAGACGTTGTTCTACATCCGCTATATCTGTCACTTCAGACAAAGTAACCACGAACTCGTTCCCTACTAGGTCACCAGGACGCAGTTTTTTATTGTGACGATCTGTTGCGAGGATTTCGATACTTGGGTATTGAGCCAAAAACGCTGAAAAATCTGGCGTTTCACCTTTTGGTAAATGGACACTTAACCACTGTTCCGTCACCGCATGACGGTCTTTAAGACCCGCCCAGCTAACGTCTTTCGACTTAACACCACAGGCTTTTGCTAACTCGTTAGCAACGAAGCTGGTGTTCTCGCCCGTTTTACGGATACGAACCATTAAGTGCTCGCCTTCGCCCGTAAAGGCAAAACCTAAATCTTCGCGAACCTGAAAATGCTCTGGCTGCGCTTTAATTTTTGCCGATGCAACTGGCTTACCCGTTAGGTAAGCCAATGAAGATAAAATGTCTGACATGATGTGTTTCCGCTGATATCACAGCTTAGAGGAGCAAATTGCTAGTTATTGCTTAAACAGAAGTACAACGGCTTCCGTTGCAATGCCTTCTTTGCGTCCAGTAAAACCGAGACGTTCTGTCGTCGTCGCTTTTACGTTAATGTTACTAATGTCGGTTTCTAGGTCTTCGGCTATCGCCGCACACATTGCGTCAATGTGTGGTGCCATTTTAGGCGCTTGTGCCATGATGGTTACATCAGCATTGCCAAGACGGTAGCCTTGCTCTTTAACTCGACGGTAAACGTCTTTCAGTAATTCACGACTGTTTGCGCCTTTCCATTTATCATCCGTATCTGGGAAATGACGACCAATATCGCCGGCAGCAATCGCGCCCAGCAGAGCATCCGTTAACGCATGCAACGCTACATCGCCATCTGAGTGTGCAATCAAACCTTGCTCATAAGGGATTGCTACACCACCAATAATGACTGGGCCTTCACCACCGAATTTATGTACATCGAAACCATGACCAATTCGAATCATTTTCTATCCTTTCTTTATTCGCCGCGCTCACGGCTTAGATAAAACTCGGCTAACGCAAGATCTTCTGGCTGAGTGATTTTTATATTGTTCGCATTCCCTTGAACTAAGGCTGGCTTCTCGCCTAACCATTCCAAAGCCGAGGCTTCATCGGTAATGGTTACACCCTGTTCTAATGCGTCAGCCAGTGCTTGAGTAAGCTGCTGAGTTTTAAACATTTGTGGAGTAAGTGCATGCCACAATGCTTCTCTATCTACCGTATGATCGATATCTTGTACTGCGTTTGCTCGCTTCATTGTATCTCTCACAGGAGATGCGAGAATGCCACCCGTTAAGTGGGCGCAGCAAACATCAATCAAACGGTCAATGTCGGATGTTAATACACATGGCCTCGCAGCGTCGTGGACTAATACCCACTCGCTTTCCAGATGTTCATTGACATAGTTTAGCCCTGATAACACAGAGTCTGCTCTTTCTTTACCACCAGCTACACGAATCACATCTGGGTGCTTAGCAATGGACAATTCTGGGTAATATGGGTCGCCGTCAGTAATGGCAACGACAACCTTAGAAATATTTGGGTGAGAAAGCAGTTTCTCTACGGTATGTTCCAGTACCGCTTTACCTTCGATCAATAAATATTGCTTAGGGCGATCTGCCTTCATTCTGCTCCCTACACCAGCAGCAGGCACAATTGCGATATGCGATGAGTTCATATCCAACATTTTAATGGTTTTCCTCACCTATAATGCGGTAAAAAGTCTCGCCATCTTTAACTAAACCGAGCTCATGACGCGCACGTTCTTCAATCGCATCAAGACCTTGCCTTAAGTCATCAATCTCAGCGAACATTTCATTGTTGCGAGCTTGTAGCTTGCTGTTCACTTGTTGCTGAACTTCAATTTCATCTTTTACTGTGTAGTAGTCAGACACTCCGTTTTTACCAAACCATAGGGTGTATTGAAGCAAGCCAAACAGTAACGTAAGGGCTATAACAAAGATTCGCATATCGCTGCTAACATTCTGTACCGGAAGGAATTAGATAAGGTGACATATATAGCATAAATGCGAGGTTGCCTCTAGGGGAGAAAGGGAGACTCACACGCTCCTTACAAGAAATAAGCAGCAAAATGAAACAAAGAGACTTCTCTACTCTCTCTCCTCGTTCTATGGAATCACAAATGAACGTAAGCGAAAGACATCAAAAAGCAAAGCCTGTTCTCATATGTCAGATACAAAAACACCCCGCCAAAGCAGGGTGTTTTAAAAGCTTTAAGTTAAGCTGCTAATTCAGTGAAGAATTAAGCTTGACCTTTAACTTCTTTAAGACCGTTGAAAGGAGCGCGCTCACCTAGAGCTTCCTCGATACGGATTAGCTGGTTGTACTTAGCAACACGGTCAGAACGGCTCATAGAACCAGTTTTGATTTGACCTGCTGCTGTACCTACCGCTAGGTCAGCGATAGTTGCATCTTCAGTTTCGCCAGAACGGTGAGAGATTACTGCTGTGTAACCTGCGTCTTTAGCCATCTTGATTGCAGCTAGAGTCTCAGTTAGAGAACCGATTTGGTTGAACTTGATAAGGATAGAGTTAGCTACGCCTTTCTCGATACCTTCAGCAAGGATCTTAGTGTTAGTAACGAATAGATCGTCACCTACTAGTTGAAGCTTGTCACCTAGTAGTTCAGTTTGGTGCTTGAAGCCATCCCAGTCAGACTCGTCTAGACCATCTTCGATAGAAACGATTGGGAATTGGTTAGCTAGCTCAGCTAGGTAGTGGTTGAACTCTTCAGAAGTGAAAGTTTTACCTTCGCCTTTCATGTTGTAGATGCCAGCTTCTTTGTCGAAGAACTCAGATGCAGCACAGTCCATAGCTAGAGTAACGTCTTTACCTAGTTCGTAACCAGCAGCTGCAACAGCTTCTGCGATAACTTCTAGAGCTTCAGCGTTAGATTTAAGGTTAGGAGCAAAACCACCTTCATCACCAACTGCAGTGCTGTAGCCTTTAGACTTAAGAACTTTAGCTAGGTTGTGGAATACTTCTGCACCGATACGTAGACCTTCTTTAAGAGTCTTAGCGCCAACTGGTTGGATCATGAACTCTTGGATGTCAACGTTGTTGTCTGCGTGCTCACCACCGTTGATGATGTTCATCATTGGTAGAGGCATAGAGAACTGACCTGCAGTGCCGTTTAGCTCAGCGATGTGCTCGTATAGAGGCATGCCTTTCGCAGCAGCAGCAGCTTTAGCGTTTGCTAGAGAAACAGCTAGGATAGCGTTAGCACCGAATTTAGATTTGTTTTCAGTGCCGTCTAGTTCGATCATTACTGCGTCGATTGCAGCTTGGTCTTTAGCGTCTTTGCCAACTAGAGCTTCAGCGATTGGGCCGTTTACAGCTTCAACTGCTTTAAGAACACCTTTACCTAGGAAACGTGCTTTGTCACCGTCACGTAGCTCAAGAGCTTCGCGAGAACCAGTAGATGCGCCAGATGGAGCTGCCGCCATACCTACGAAACCGCCTTCTAGGTGTACTTCAGCTTCTACAGTTGGGTTACCACGTGAGTCGATGATTTCACGACCTAGAACTTTAACGATCTTAGACATTAATGTTTCCTCTCGTTTCAAATATAAATGTCAATCTTAAAGGGTAGCAGCACAACCTTCGCCGCCGCCCGTATCCTTTTACTTCTCGAATTCGCCGCGTGCATTTTGGCCCGCAGCCTTAACAAAACCTGCAAACAATGGATGTCCATCGCGAGGAGTCGAGGTGAATTCTGGGTGGAACTGAGCCGCTACAAACCATGGGTGAGCTGGGTTCTCAATCATTTCCACTAACTTCTTGTCCGCAGATAGACCTGATACTTTTAGGCCTGCTTTTTCGATTTGCGGACGAAGCACGTTATTCACTTCGTAACGGTGACGGTGACGTTCATGGATCGTCGCGCTACCGTACAGTTCACGAGCTTTAGTCCCTTTCTCTAGGTGACACAGCTGTGAACCAAGACGCATCGTACCGCCTAGGTCAGACTTTTCAGTACGCTCTTCTACGCTACCTGATTCGTCTACCCACTCTGTGATCAAACCTACCACAGGGTACTTCGTCTCTTTGTTAAATTCTGTTGAATGTGCACCTTCCATACCCGCAACGTTACGCGCGTATTCGATTAGTGCAACTTGCATACCCAAACAAATACCTAAGTAAGGCACGTTATTTTCACGTGCATATTGAGCCGCACGGATCTTGCCTTCAATACCACGATCGCCGAAGCCACCTGGTACTAGGATTGCGTCCAAACCTTCTAGAAGTTCAACGCCTTTTGTTTCGATATCTTGTGAGTCTACATACTTAATTGTGACGCTTAGGCGGTTTTTCAAGCCAGCGTGTTTAAGCGCTTCGTTCACAGATTTGTATGCATCTGGTAATTCAATGTATTTACCAACCATACCGATGGTTACTTCACCAGTAGGATTTGCTTCTTCGTAGATAACCTGTTCCCATTCAGAAAGGTCTGCTTCAGGAGCAGTAATACCAAAGCGAGCACACACAAGGTCATCTAGCCCTTGAGATTTAATCAACTGAGGGATCTTGTAGATAGAGTCTACATCCTTCATTGAAATTACTGCTTTTTCTGGAACATTACAGAACAGTGCGATTTTTTTACGCTCATTCGCAGGAATAACGCGATCGCTACGGCAAACTAGGATGTCTGGCTGAATACCGATAGATAGAAGTTCTTTTACAGAGTGTTGCGTCGGCTTAGTTTTCACTTCGCCCGCTGCCGCTAGGTAAGGAACAAGTGTTAGGTGCATGAACATTGCGCGCTCACGGCCTAGCTCAACAGCTAGCTGACGAATCGCTTCCATAAATGGTAGTGATTCGATATCACCAACAGTACCGCCAACTTCAACGATAGCCACATCATGGCCTTCAGAACCTGCAATAACGCGATCTTTGATTGCGTTAGTGATATGAGGGATAACTTGAATAGTTGCGCCTAGGTAGTCACCACGACGTTCTTTACGAAGTACGTCGGCATAAACACGACCTGCAGTGAAGTTGTTACGCTTGGTCATCTTGGTACGGATGAAACGCTCGTAGTGACCAAGGTCAAGGTCAGTCTCTGCGCCATCTTCTGTAACGAACACTTCACCGTGCTGAGTAGGGCTCATTGTGCCCGGGTCAACGTTGATGTAAGGGTCAAGCTTCATCATAGTCACTTTAAGACCACGAGCTTCTAGAATAGCCGCAAGAGATGCTGCTGCAATACCTTTACCTAGAGAGGATACAACCCCGCCAGTAACAAAAATGTAATTTGTCGTCATGTTTAACCTGAAATTGGTTGAATGAGGGAAATGGAGTGCTTCTGGACGGGAGATAAATATACCAGAAGCTCCTTACCGCCACAACGTGAAATCTATCACACCGTAATTTTTTATTTTTTGCTTCAAATCAAAGTGAGCAAAGACAAACCAAAGTCCGTTTTCGTGTAACCAAACAAGCTGACCTTATATTATGTATTCTGCCAGTTTACCTCTGCCTCGATTCTTCTTGTTTTACTTCATCCCAAAAATGGTCAAGTTCTGATAAAGAACAATCTGTAAGTACTTTGCCTGACTGCTGGACCTTGCCTTCAACTTGTTTAAAACGTCGCGCAAACTTTACGTTTGCTTTTCCTAGCGCGACTTCTGGGTTTTTATCAAGGTGGCGAGCCAAATTGACAGTCGCAAATAGCAAATCACCGAGCTCCAACTCAACTTTCTCTTCATCGGGCTGAACTTGCAGTGCCTCTTCCATGACTTCGTCAATTTCTTCTCGTACTTTATCGACAACCGGGCCAAGTGAATCCCAATCAAACCCAAATTTTGCACATTTTTTCTGAATTTTTGTAGCACGAGAAAGTGCCGGTAAAGAGTTTGGTATTGAGTCTAGGATACTTTCTTCCGCTTTGCCTACTAGGGCTTTTTCTTTTGCTTTTTCCGCTTCCCAGTTCGCGTTAATTTCCTCGTCAGATTCAAACTCAACATCTGAAAAAACATGTGGGTGGCGACGAGTCAGTTTTTCGTTCACGGTTTCGACGACATCCGAAAAGTCAAACAGCTCTTGCTCTTTCGCTAGCTGACTGTAAAAAATCACCTGAAACAACAAATCCCCTAGCTCTTCTTTTAGATTGGGCCAATCTCGATTTTGAATCGCGTCCACCACTTCGTAGGTTTCTTCTATAGTATGCGGAACGATGGTGTCAAAGGTTTGTTTTAAGTCCCAAGGGCAACCGTTTTCTGGGTCACGCAGCTTCGCCATGATTTGTTCTAACTGTTCAATTGGATGACTCATTTTTTGTTCCTTTAAACCTTTCTATTAAAGAAAAAGGTGAGCAGCCAAAACCACTCACCTTCTACATTATATTTTCTCAGCAGCTTTCACTAAGTAATTGTTACTTTGACAAGGCAACAAATTTTCGCGACTCCTGAGCATAGCTCGCCTATGTGATGAGCCTGGGCCGGCACTCCGGAGTGCGTGCAGTCAACAACGCTACAACGATAACTATGACGAGAGTTTTAGCCGAGGCGTTTTACAGACATTACATCCTTGATCTGTTCCACACGTTTCGAAACCCGCGAAAGCACCTCAATATTGGTGACTTCCAGGTCAAAGTCCATGATGGCAAGTTGACGTCTGTAGTCGACTCGGTTCTTCATACTGGTCACTTTGATCTTTTCGTTGGCGAACAGTGTCGTAATGTCTTTGAGTAGACCACCTCGCTCCATCGCTTCAACACGCACGGTGAGGATGTATGACCCCACAAAGCCGCTGCCCCAGACTGTATCGATGATGCGCTCTGGCGCATGATGGCGCAGTTCTTCTAGCTGTTCACAGTCACTACGGTGTACTGAAATCCCACGACCTTGCGTTATGTAACCAGAGATATCGTCACCTGGAATTGGCTGACAGCAACGTGCTAGATGTGTCATTAGGTTATCGACACCTTCTACAACGACGGCGTCTTTTTTCGGTCGGCTTTGCGCTGGTGATTTGTGCTCTGCTTCTTGCAGTTTTTCCAGTGCTTGCTGGTCTTCTTCCTCTGCCGTTGGCTTGTTAACTAACGCGTTGATATGGTTAATGATTTGGTTGATGCGCAAATCACCGCTACCTACCCCAACATACAATTCATCTGGTGTTTTGACGTTAAACCGCTTGAGGGCGTAATGCTCTGCATCTTTTAACGTTGCGCCAATTTTGGCTAACTCATGCTCAAGGATTTCACGACCTGCTTCAAGGTTCTTCTCACGGCTTTGCTTTCGGAACCAAGCGTTAATTTTGGCACGCGCACGACCAGAATGAACGAAGCCTAATGATGGGTTTAACCAGTCACGTGATGGGTTAGGTTCTTTCTGAGTGATAATCTCGACTTGGTCACCCATATGTAATTTATGCGTGAACGGCACAATACGACCTCCGACTTTGGCACCGATACAACGGTGTCCCACTTCGGAGTGAATGTGATAGGCAAAATCTAGCGGCGTTGCCCCCATTGGCAAATCGACAACATCACCACGTGGTGTAAAGGCATAAACACGGTCATCAAAGACTTGGCTACGCAGCTCATCGAGCATTTCGCCAGAGTCAGACATTTCTTCTTGCCAATCCAGTAGCTTACGCAGCCACGTGATCTTCTCATCATAACCGCTTCGGCTGCTTGCCCCTTCTTTATATTTCCAGTGCGCTGCAACCCCCAGTTCCGACTCTTCATGCATTTGCTTGGTACGAATCTGGATCTCGATGGTTTTGCCTTCTGGCCCTAGAATTACTGTATGGATCGATTGATAACCGTTTGGTTTAGGGTTAGCAACGTAGTCATCAAACTCGCTCGGTAGATGCTTGTATTTGGTGTGAACTACGCCTAAAGCCGCGTAACAATCTTGCAGTTTGTCTGCGATGATACGCACTGCTCGCACATCAAACAGCTCATCAAAGGCCAAACTCTTTTTCTGCATTTTTCGCCAAATGCTGTAGATGTGCTTAGGTCGACCACTCACTTCGGCATTGATGCCCGACACTTCCATTTCGTGCGTGAGGTCTTCAACAAAGTCTTTGATGTACTGTTCACGAACGATGCGTCTCTCAGAAAGCTGTTTGGCAATTTGTTTGTAAGTTTCCGGTTGTTGGTAGCGGAAAGCGTAATCTTCAATTTCCCATTTCAGCTGACCGATGCCTAATCGGTTTGCTAGCGGTGCATAGATGTTGGCACACTCTTTTGCCGCCGCACGTCGAACTTCATCTGGCGCTTTTTTAACTTCAATAAGGTTACAAATTCGTTCCGCGAGCTTGATAACTACGCAGCGGAAGTCATCCACCATGGCAAGCAGCATGCGGCGTACGTTATCTACCTGAGATGACGCTGCACTGCCTTCCATGTTGACGTTGAGTTGGCCAATAGCAGCCATTTCTTCAACGCCGTCGATTAATTTTATGATTTCTTTGCTGTATTTCTCTTCCAGAATTTCTCTGTTGAAAGCACCACTTGAAACCAAAGGAAACAGTTGAGCAGCCACTAAAGTGGCTTGATCCATAGACAAGGTGATCAAAATTTCGATCATTTCTCGTCCACGCCACAACAACAGTTCCGCTTGCTCGTTATCAGCTAATACTGTCTGGCAATCTCGATATACTTCGATTAAGCGTGAGGCTGTGTTTTTCTCTTGTCCTAGGCTAGCCACCCAGTTTTCGAGTTCAAACTGTTCATCTTGGTTTAAATGCGCGCTTCTTACCGCAACCATCTCATCATCCTAATTATTATATTCGTGTGGTTTGACTAACACCGTCCAGGTTAGTTCTTTTTACCGCGCGTACACGCTGGCTTTATGACCACCCACCACAAATAAGGGGTCAAAGTCCTAAAGTTAGGACTTTTCAAACAATGCCATCGATTCTAGATGACTGGTATGAGGGAACATATCCAGCATACCTAATTTAGTTAATTTATAGCCTTGCTCTATCAAGCTTTGACTATCCCTAGCAAGGGTAGCAGGATTACAAGAAACATAAACTACACGCTGTGCGCCAAGCTCAGAAACTTGATCGATGATCCCACTCGCTCCCGCGCGTGCCGGGTCTAATAATACTTTATCAAACCGCTCTGCGGCCCAGGCTTGGCCTTCAAAATCTTGCTCAAGGTTAGCGTGATAAAATTGCGCGTTATTGATTTGGTTCAAAGATGCATTGTTTGTGGCTTTTTCTACCATCTCTGCAACACCCTCTACTCCAACCACGTACTTAGCTAATTTCGCAACTGGTAAACTAAAGTTGCCTAAACCACAGAACAAATCTAACACTCGGTCACTCTTTTGTGGGTCTAACCACTCAACCGCTTGTTTGACCATTTGTTGGTTTACACCTTGGTTTACTTGAATAAAGTTATTTGGTGCAAAAGGGATTTTCACTCCAACTTCTTGATAAAAAGGCATATCGCCTTCGATAAGGTCTAATTGTTCTGTCGATGGCATTAAGTACAACGATGCGCCATGACGTTTTGCCAACTCCGTTAGAGATTGAGTTTCACTCGTTGTCAGAGCGCTCAAGTGGCGCAGCGTAATACACGGCCCATTATCACCAAGTACCAGCTCTACATGACCCAATTGTTCCGGCTTTTTGAACGCTTTTAGGGCTGAGTAAATCTCTGGCAGCAAAACATTCAGTTCCGGTGCCAGCACTGGGCAATCGGTCACTTGCGCAATTTGCTTACTCTGCTTTTTACGGAAACCAAAATGTAGCTGACGTGTTTTTTTATCAACAAACAAGCTCACTCTCGCACGGCGACGGTAGGCCTGCGAATATCCCAATAACGGGGCATCTAGTTCAATATCACTGCCTGAAAATTTTCGCATTAGCTGACGCAACGTTTGCTGTTTGTACGTCAATTGTTGGTCATAATCTAAATGCTGCAAATCACAGCCACCGCACTCATGATAATGTGGGCAAAATGGCTCCACACGAGCTTCACTCGGCTTAAGGATTTTAATCAACTTACCGCGAGCGAACTTGCTCTTTTCTTCCACCAATTGAGTGACCACCTCCTCACCCGGCAGTGCTCCATCAATAAACAATGGCTTCTTTTTGAGGTAAGCAATGCCTGCGCCGTGGTGATCTAAACGCTCTACTTGCACTGCTTGATGCCGAGTATTGAGTTGGGTTTTCTTTTTCGGTTGAAAGATGCGTGCCATGCTCTATGCCTGATTTATATGTAATTGCTCTTCGGCTTCACTATTCTTGATTGCAGCCGTTGTGTGATTCGAGTGACTTGATTATGCTTACCGTTTATTCGGTGACGTCACTTCTTTGCTCAAGGCTTTATCGTGCGCTTGAGAAATAATGCGTTATTTTCCCATATCCAGACTCCGATGTAATTAGATAACATGACCAGATATGGCTTACGAGCACGTGTAATTACACTAACTCTCGCTCCCACTCTCATTATTGGTTTATTACTGAGCGGCTTTTTCTCATTTAACCGCTACCAAGACCTTGAGAAACAAGTTATCACCACTGGTAACAGCATTATTGAGCCGCTGGCGATTGCCAGTGAAACTCATCTACTATCAGAAAGCCGAGAGGCGGTACGTCGCTTGATAAGCTACGCGCACCGCAAAAACTCCAAACTGGTTCGTAGTATCGCGGTATTTGATGAACATCATGAGCTCTTTGTGACCTCTAACTTTCATCCTAATTTTGAAGCCTTGATGTTCCCCAAAGATAAACCGATCCCGCAACTGGGTAATTCGGAAATCTACGAAAACTCACTGATATTGCGTGTCCCCATTTTGTCAGAAGGTCACTACTTAGCGGAGTTGTCGAACGAAAGCCAAGGCACAAAAGCGATTGGTTACATCGCCGTCGAGTTAGATCTCTCCTCCTTGAGGCTGCAACAGTATCAAGAAGTCTTCTCTGCGTTTTTAGTTCTGGTTCTCGGTCTTGGCTTAGCAAGTGTGTTTGCTTCACGTCTAATGCACGATGTGACCCAACCTATCACCCACATGAAGAATGTCGTTGACCGCATTCGCCGCGGTCATCTTGATGTGCGTATCGAAGGCAAAATGCACGGGGAGTTAGACCAGCTAAAAAATGGCATCAACGCCATGGCGGTATCGTTATCAGAATATCACGTGGAGATGCAGCACAGTATAGACCAAGCCACGTCCGACTTACGTGAAACGCTTGAGCAGCTAGAAATTCAGAACGTTGAGCTGGATATCGCGAAGAAACGCGCGCAAGAAGCGGCCAGGGTTAAGTCAGAGTTCTTGGCAAACATGTCGCACGAGCTGCGTACTCCGCTCAATGGGGTGATTGGCTTTACTCGTCAAATGCTTAAAACGCAGCTTTCTAACAGCCAAACGGATTACCTACAGACGATTGAGAAGTCGGCGAACAACCTGCTGAATATCATCAATGACATTCTCGACTTCTCGAAACTTGAAGCGGGTAAGCTGGCGCTGGAAAACATTCCTTTTGATTTCCGAGAAAGTTTAGAAGAGGTAATTAACCTACAAGCCACAAGTGCACATGAGAAAGGGTTAGAAATCACCCTAAAAGTGGACCCTAAAATTCCACCGGGTTTAGTTGGGGATCCACTACGTATTCAGCAAATTTTGACGAACTTAGTCGGTAACTCAATCAAGTTTACCGAGCGAGGCAACATTGATGTTAGCGTAGAAATGCGCTCTCAATCAGGAGACTCCGTCGAACTGCAATTCATGGTGCGTGATACAGGTATTGGTATCTCTGAGCGTCAGCAAGCGCAGTTGTTCCAAGCCTTTAGCCAAGCAGATGCAAGTATTTCACGTCGTTACGGCGGTACTGGTCTTGGTCTGGTTATCACTCAGAAACTGGTGAGCCAGATGGGCGGCGAAATCAGTTTAACCAGCCGTCTACACCAAGGTTCAACCTTCTGGTTTACGGTGCGCTTGCACTCAACCGAGATGCCAATGAGCGAACTGATTGAAGTGGAACTTCTGACTGGGAAGCAGTTACTGCTGATTGAACCAAACATGCAAGCCGCATCCGTAACCCAACAGATTCTGAGTCAGGAGGGTATTTTAGTAACCTACCGCTCTTCGCTACCAAACAACGAAGAACAATATGATTATGTATTGTTGAATTTAGCGGCCAACCAGACTCACGATGCGGAAGTTATTACACCTTGGATAGAACAAGCGAAACGTATGGCTCCGAGTGTTCTCCTAGGGACACCGAGTACCGAATTGGCGCTTGCGGACCAAATAATGACAGAGCATCACGTCCAGTGCCTGACGAAGCCATTGTCTCGCCGTAAGTTGCTACAAAGCCTGATTAGCGAACATGTAGAATCGCCACCTGTATTAAGCGCTCCAATTACGCCAAGCGAAGGGGACCGTTTACCTCTCACTGTACTAGCAGTGGATGACAACCCTGCAAACTTGAAGCTGATCTCTGCACTGCTCCGCGAACGAGTAGAAACCGTCACCGCCTGTAGCAATGGCCAGCAAGCGGTGAACCTGGCGACAGAGAAAAAGTACGATTTAATCTTTATGGATATCCAAATGCCACAAATGGATGGGGTGACTGCTTGTAAGCACATTAAAGAGCTGGAGTTAAATAAAGACACGCCAGTGATTGCGGTAACGGCGCATGCCATGGCAGGGGAACGAGACCGCTTGCTCTCAGCAGGAATGGATGACTACTTGACCAAACCTATTGAAGAGCATGTGCTGCAACAGGTTTTGGTTCACTGGAACCCAAATGCTTGTACAGAGAGCATTGGCAAAGTCGCCCCTTCATACGTTGATGAACCTGAAGGAAGCGCACCACAACCCGTTTCTTCGCCTCAGCAGGATGTGATTATTGATTGGCAAGCAGCCTTAAAACAGAGCGCGAATAAAGAGGATCTCGCTAAAGACATGCTGCGCATGTTGATTGAGTTCATCCCTGAAGTAGAAGCAGTCGTTGACCAAGCTCTGGAGCAAGAAGATATCTCTCGTGATGACCTAATTCATGTCATCCATAAGCTGCACGGCAGTAGTTCATATTGTGGCGTTCCAAGACTGAAGTCACTCTGTGCGACGCTTGAGCAAGCACTGCGCTCAGGGGTCAGTCTTGAGGAAGTTGAGCCTGAAATGTTCGAGCTGCAAGATGAAATGATTAAAGTAACAACAACCGCAAAGTTATACCTTGAACAGTGATCTATTGAAGAGAAACAAAAGCCAGAGCAAATGCTCTGGCTTTTTAGTATTTTGTTTAAGACTTACAAGCTAGGATTCAAAAATGACCGTCGCCACAGCGTAATGACGCTCATCGGAAATGGACAGGTGAATGTGGTTAACGCCCATCGCATCCGCTATTTGCTTGGCTGTGCCCGTCAATGCGAGCACTGGTTTTCCAAGCTCATCGTTCGAGATGGAAAAGTCGTGAAACGTGACCCCTTTTGCGATCCCTGTTCCCAATGCTTTTGAGGCCGCTTCTTTAACTGCAAAGCGCTTAGCAAGATAACGACCTTGCAGCTTAAGCTGTGAGAATTTGGCCATTTCTTCTTCTGAAAGAATCCGCTGAGCAAAAGGTTCACCACTACGAGCTAACGCTTTTTCAATACGCTCAATTTCTGCAATGTCGGTCCCTAACCCTATAATCGCCATCTAGATAGCCCTATGACTGGCGAGCCTCAATCATCAGTGCTTTCATGTCAGCAACCGCTTTATTTAAACCATCAAATACTGCGCGACCAATGATTGAGTGACCAATGTTGAGTTCGTAAATTTCTGGTAATGCAGCAATTGGTGCGACATTGTGATAAGTCAGGCCATGCCCGGCATTAACAATAATACCTAGATCATGTGCATAACTCGCACCAGCGGCAATCTTCTTCAGTTCAGCTTGTTGTTCGTCTTCTGTCGTCGCATCTGCATAATGGCCAGTATGTAGCTCAATAAACGGAGCACCACACTTTTTCGCAGCTTCAATCTGTTGACGGTCAGCATCAATAAAGAGCGAAACTTTAATGCCGGCATCTGTCAGCTTTTTCGTCGCAGCTTTAATTTTTTCAAGCTGTCCTACTACATCTAAGCCACCTTCCGTCGTCAGTTCTTCACGCTTTTCAGGCACTAGACACACAAACTCTGGTTTAGTTTGCAGCGCAATCTCAACCATTTCGTCCGTCACTGCCATCTCTAGATTCATACGCGTTTGAATGGTTTCACGCAGAATACGTACATCACGATCCAAAATATGGCGACGGTCTTCACGTAAGTGGATAGTGATACCGTCCGCGCCTGCACGCTCAGCAATTTCAGCAGCGTGAACAGGATCTGGGTATTTTGTACCACGTGCATTACGTAGAGTGGCAATATGGTCGATATTGACGCCTAAATAAATTGAGCTCATTTTCCGTTACTCCGTGCTCTGGGGGTCTGAATGAAAAATTCACGACTTTTTAAAGGTTTGCCGCCAAGATACGGCTTTAAGGCTATACGTGTAAAGCGTTTTGCCGCTTTTAGCTGCTCTTTAGTGACGAACCGCCGCTCACTGATAGCAATCAGTTCATTCCCTAAAAACGTGAGGTTATCGCGCCTAACCGAAGCAATAAACCCTTTCTGTTCCCGGTAACGATAGGTCATTTCTGGATCGACGGGCTCGCCGGTACCTGCACAATGCAAAAAATCCACGCCATACCCCATCGCAGACAGCAAGGCTAACTCAAAACGACGCAGTGCAGGCTCAGGGTTCTCGTTGTGCGCCAACTCGGTTAACGTATGCAAATAATCATGAAATAGTGCTGGCATCGGCACTTCAGCCATCAAAATACGGCCAATCAGTTCATTGACGTACATGGCTGAGTAGAGATTAATGCCCGTTAACGGCAAACCTAGACTTATCGGCTCGGCTTGACGCAAAGTTTTCATTGAGCCTTTCCCCGACCATTTAAGTAATAGCGGGGTAAAAGGTTGCAATGCGCCTTTTAAGTTCGAACGCTTACTGCGCGCGCCTTTGGCCATTAAAGTCATTCGGCCATATTCCTCACTAAATACATCAAGGATTAAGCTCGATTCACTGTAAGGGCGTCGGTGCAATACAAAACAGCGCTGTAAACCTTCGGAAGACAGATTACTCATCTAAGTCATTGTGCCTAAAAAGTGTGAAATAAAAAATAAGGAGCCGAGCGGCTCCTTATTTTAATCGATACTGATTTTTCATCGATGTTGGAGCGAAGCACCTTCGCAGCCAAGATTATAAATCGTCTATATAACCCAACGATCGCAACGCTCGTTCGTCGTCTGCCCAGCCAGATTTCACTTTTACCCAGGTTTCTAGGTAAACCTTACGACCGAACAATTCTTCCATATCTAAACGCGCTTCGCGACCAATGGTCTTAATCTTCTCGCCGCCTTTGCCAATCACCATTTTCTTCTGGCCATTACGCTCAACAAGAATCAAGGCATTGATGTGGAAACCGTCGGTTTCTGGGTTGTAATCAAAACGTTCAATCTCAACCGTTACTGAGTATGGCAGCTCTTCACCAGTAAAGCGCATCAGCTTTTCACGCACAATCTCAGACGCCATAAAACGCTGAGAACGGTCAGTCACGTATTCTTCTGGGAAGTGATGCGTTGCTTTAGGTAAGTGATTACGCACGTGCTTACGCAGTACGTCAATGTTCTTACCTTGCTTGGCAGAGATTGGCACAACGTCCACGAAGTCCATCTTCTTCGACATCTCAGCCATGTGTAGCATCACCTCGTTACGATCTTGTACGTTGTCGACTTTATTGACACAAAGCACAACTGGGAAGTTCGATTTTTGAAGCTTAGTTAGCACCATCTCATCGTCTTTGGTCCAATGCGTACCATCGACTAAGAAGAACACTAGGTTTACATCACTTAGAGATGAGTTAGCCGCACGGTTCATCAGGCGGTTAATCGCACGCTTTTCTTCAATGTGAAGTCCTGGCGTGTCGACGTAAATCGCTTGGTAATCGCCATCCGTGTCCACACCCATAATGCGGTGGCGTGTTGTTTGCGGCTTACGTGAGGTGATCGAAATCTTCTGACCCAAGATTTTGTTCAGAAGTGTCGACTTACCTACGTTTGGGCGACCAACAATCGCAATAAAGCCACAGTGTTGGTTTTCTGGCGAGCTTGGCTCACCCTGTGATGCGAAAAACGCATCGATATCGAATTCGTTATCAGCCATTTGTTAATTGCTCAAGTGCTGTTTCAGCAGCCGCTTGTTCTGCCTTGCGGCGGCTGGTGCCTTTACCGATTACAGGCTTATCCACACCTGCTACTTCGCACTCAACCGTGAACTCTTGGTTGTGCGCTTCACCTTTAATATTAGTCACCGTGTAGACAGGCAGCGGTTTTCTTCTGCCTTGTAGGAACTCTTGTAGGCGAGTTTTCGGATCTTTTTGTGAAACGCCTGGTTTAATGGCTTCAAGGCGTGACTGATACCAACTCAGTACAATGCCTCGCACAACTTCAAGATCACTGTCTAGGTAAATTGCGCCAATAATGGCTTCAACCGCATCGGCTAAAATAGAGTCTCGGCGAAAACCGCCACTCTTCAATTCACCTGGACCTAATTTTAAATAATCTCCTAGATCGAACTCACGACCCAGTTCCGCCAATGTATGTCCGCGAACCAAAGTAGCACGCATGCGGCTCATGTCACCTTCGTTCACTTTTGGGAAACGATGGTACAGATCATCAGCGATGACAAAACTTAAAATTGAATCGCCCAGAAACTCAAGACGTTCATTGTGCTTACTGTTGGCGCTGCGGTGCGTCAGCGCCAAATTGATAAGCCCGGCATCTTGAAACTGGTAGCCGAGCTTTCTCTCTAGTTTATCAATTGGAGAATTCATACTCTCTCGATATTTGAATGGTTAGTGAATGCCACCGATGCGGTTAAAACGCACACCAGTTGGAACCCATGAAGGTAGAACACTATCTGCGCCACGATCAAACTCGAAGCTGATCCAGATCGCGACAGCTTTACCGACTAAGTTTGCTTCTGGAACAAAGCCCCAGTAACGGCTGTCAGCACTGTTGTCACGGTTATCACCCATCACAAAATACTGACCTTGTGGTACAACCCACTCTGTCGTGCCGCTGCGTGGGAAATATTGCTCCACGCGGTTACGCACAAGAGGGTTAACCAAAATATTGTGCTCAACGTTACCCAATTTTTCATCCAGTTGGATCATTGGAATACCGTTCGAGCTAAACTGACTTTCTTCAACATTGCTCAGTTTAACTGGCTTACATGCCGATTCGCCTTGGCTTTGCACGCAAAGCTGCTTATCACTTGAATAACGCACGATATCACCAGGTAAACCAACTACACGCTTAATGTAGTCCACACTTGGTTGTGGTGGGTATTTGAATACCACGATATCACCACGCTCAGGCTTACCAGTTTCCACTAGCTGAGTACGCCATACTGGGTCTTTTAGACCGTACGCGTACTTCTCAACTAAAATGAAATCGCCAACCAACAAGGTAGGCATCATTGAGCCTGATGGGATTTGAAATGGTTCGTAGATAAAAGAACGTAATACTAAAACGAATGCGATCACAGGAAAAATAGAGACGCTATTTTCAACCCACCAAGGCTGACGCTCAACTTTTTGCAAGGTCACTGCATCCAAACCATTAGACGTCTGAGCTTGAATCTCAGCCAGTTTTTCCTGACGCTTTTTCGCGAAAACCAGCTTTTCCAATAGCCAAACAACGCCAGTTACCAAAGTCGCAATAACCAACATCAGTGAGAATGTATTCGCCATTAAATTCCCTTATCTAAAAATACGAAAGTGAAAGAGCCGAAACCCTTTCACTTATTTTAATATCTAACGTCTTAAGACCGACAAGTGTGAGACAAAGTTCAACTTTAGTCTTTACCTACGTGAAGGATGGCTAGGAACGCTTCTTGAGGCAGCTCAACGTTACCGATCTGCTTCATGCGTTTCTTACCTTCTTTCTGTTTCTTCAGAAGTTTCTTCTTACGACTTACATCACCGCCGTAACATTTCGCAATAACGTTCTTACGCAACTGTTTTACAGTTGAACGAGCGATAATGTGGTTACCAATTGCCGCTTGGATTGCGATATCAAACATTTGGCGAGGGATGAATTCTTTCATCTTCTCTACCAACTGACGACCGCGAGTCTGAGACTGATCTTTGTGTGTGATCATCGCCAATGCATCAACAGTGTCACCGTTAAGAAGAACGTCTACACGTACCATATTCGAAGCTTCAAAACGCTGGAAGTTGTAATCCAAAGATGCGTAACCGCGTGATGTTGATTTCAGACGATCGAAGAAATCCAGTACCACTTCAGCCATTGGAATATCGTAAGTCACAGCGACTTGGTTACCGTGGTAAACCATATCAACTTGACTGCCTCGCTTTTCAACACACAGGGTGATTACGTTACCTAGGTACTCTGAAGGCACAAGGATATTACAACGCGCAATCGGTTCACGAATTTCTTCAATGTCATTGATCGCTGGTAGTTTTGCTGGGCTATCAACATACAGCAGATCGCCATCCGTCTTCTCAACTTCGTAAACTACCGTTGGTGCTGTGGTGATAAGATCCAAGTCGTATTCACGCTCTAGACGCTCTTGGATGATTTCCATGTGCAACATGCCAAGGAAACCACAACGGAAACCAAAGCCAAGTGCCGCAGAGTTTTCTGGCTCGTAGAATAGCGATGCGTCGTTAAGGCTTAGTTTGCCTAGTGCGTCACGGAAGTTCTCGTAATCGTCAGAAGATACTGGGAACAGACCTGCGTAAACCTGTGGTTTAACTTTCTTAAAGCCTGGTAGCGGTTTATCACAACCATTCTTCGCTAGAGTCAGCGTATCACCAACAGGGGCACCAAGAATGTCTTTGATACCACAAACAACCCAACCTACTTCACCAGTACGAAGGGTATCGGTATCCACTTGTTTTGGCGTAAAGATACCAAGGCGGTCCACACCCCAAACTTGGCCCGTACTCATCACTTTGATCTTATCGTTCTTCTTCAGTTCGCCGTTTTTAATACGCACTAGAGAAACAACGCCAAGGTAGTTATCAAACCATGAGTCAATGATCAGCGCTTGTAGTGGCGCATCTGGATCACCTTCCGGTGCTGGAATCGCTGACACAATATTCTCTAGAACGTCATCAACACCGATGCCTGTCTTCGCAGAACAGCGGGTTGCTTCCATTGCATCGATACCAACGATTTCTTCAATTTCTTCCGCTACACGCTCAGGATCGGCTGCAGGTAGGTCAATCTTGTTTAAGATTGGCACAACCTCTAGATCCATTTCGATCGCGGTGTAACAGTTAGCCAGTGTTTGAGCTTCAACACCTTGACCCGCATCCACAACCAATAGCGCACCTTCACAAGCCGCTAGAGAACGTGATACTTCATATGCAAAGTCAACGTGCCCCGGAGTATCGATGAAGTTCAGCTGATACGTCTCACCGTCTTTAGCGGTGTAGTTTAGCGTCACACTCTGAGATTTGATGGTGATGCCACGCTCACGTTCAAGATCCATAGAATCCAGAACCTGTGCGGCCATTTCACGATCGGTTAACCCGCCACAAACTTGGATTAGACGGTCTGATAGGGTCGACTTACCATGGTCGATGTGGGCGATAATCGAAAAGTTACGAATGTGCTTCATAGATTTAGGGTGACTAACTCTTTACAAATAGGGACAGTAAGAAACGCCATCTACTGACGGCATTTCAATCAAGTTGGCAGATTCTACCGAATTTCGTTAACGGGCGCACGTAATTTAAAGTACATACCCAAATAACCTTTAGTGGAGGGGGACAGCACTTACTGGATTGGCTCTCCAAGTACCCGAACGAGGGTAACTTGGCGCTTAGATTCATCTTCTAACGGACGAGAAACACGTTTTGCGATCCACATTCCACCAGCGGCAAACAATACCGATGCCAATATGATGATGCCTTCCCCGCCGGCTGTCAGCGGCGCTAATAGGAAGTGACCAAACATCGCACCGATAATCAAACCAAACAATGGCAGTAAATAAACCGCCATTGCTGATTTTATTAGGCTCGACTCAGGAAAACCAATCTCGACGACTTGACCTATTTTCACCGATTTATCCGTGCGCAGGTGCCAAGATAAACTCTTGTTACCAATGGCTTTAGTAACAACGCCCGTTCCACAGCTTTTCTGTGAAGAGCAACTACTGCAACTGGTCTGCTGTTCGCAACTTAAATCAATTTCGTATTGCTTGCCGCGACGATGCACGTCTGTCACGGTAGCCAACGCGGTCATCATTGTTATTTACTCTTTGTTACATTAAATGTGACAGATTGGGCGATACGCTGTGCTGTGGTCGGTGGAATGTCTCCTACAACAGAGATTTCATGTTGACCACTCACAAAACTGTGTAGCGTTCTTCTGCCTTGGCGAACCAACTGCCCTTTTAACGAATGCTCATCCTTGTTTGCTACGTAAACAGAGAAGCTAAACAGACCATCAGAATACAGCTGGCTCTCCACCATTTGGTTAGTAACGGCCATACGATAGCGGTTGAGCTCGTTCGGCTCGAAACCCTCAGGAATCCAACCAACCTGCCAATTACTGGTCCCAATATCGCCTTTTGGCATGGTGAGAACAGCAGGTAATTGGACATCTTGCAGGCCACTCATTAACTCTGCGATTTTTGGGTTTACCGTGTAAGAAATAGTGCGATATTGTTCAAGCATCTCACCATCGCGGTCCACAAGGTCGGCACGTAACGGCAATTTACTCTTTTCATCGATCCATAGTACGTATGAATAGCGCAGACCGTCTTTAGGAACAATACGCAACACTTGTGTTGCCACACCAGCTTCACGAGCTCTACCCACTTTTACATAGTCGTAATACAAGTTTAGCTCATCGATATTGGTGTTGAGCATAGGCATAGTCGGAGCGACCATTTTACCTGACTCGATGGTGAACGGTTCTAAACCCGTTTCGATATAACTTACTTCAGTTCCGCGACGAATCACTTCACGCACAGGGCCACTTAAGTAGACAAGATGAGCATATTGATCGTCACCATGCGTGGCATGACGATACAGCAACGGCTCAATGCTGTTCTTTTTGATAAGGATATAAGAGAGTTCGTAACTTAAATTCTTACTCGCCTCGCTCATTTGATGCAATAAAGCCTCCGCTGGCTTATCACCAGCAAAGGCTTGAGAAGACATCATACTGAACAGAGCGCAAGCGCTGATCAGAAATTTTTTCATTCAATATCCGGATTCAGATTTGCATCTTGTTGAGATGCATCACTGTTAATTCGTAACTGCAATTCGTAGTCTCGCAGCATAGCATGAACACGCTTGCGCTGCTCTTGCATATTTGCCTCGCCTACAGAACGTTCTACAGACTCACGAGTCAAACTCACTGGTTCTGCGCTGCCAGCAAACGGAACCGTCTGCAATACAGGTAATTGATCTGTTTGCGGCGACATTGAATCGCTACCACCGTACTGCTGTACACCTAAAATAACAACAAGCGATACACATGCAGCAACAGCAACTTGACCAAACTGCGTCAACCAACCTGGCAACTGACGTTTTGCTTTTTGCGGTTCTGGTTGCGACTCTTTTGGCGTATCCGCAATTGAGATAACATTTGCACTGTGCGAATCAAACGCACGGTGTGCAGGTTCATCTTCTAACGCTAACGCCACGCTTTCAGCAATATTCCACTCAGGTTTTGCTGGCGCTTCGCCTCGCATCACATCACCAATCAGGTGATAGTTCTGCCAAGCATCACGGCTCTCTTGGTCTTGCTCTAACTCTTGAATTAAAGCCTTATCGACCAATTCTCCATCCATGAGAGCTGAAAGTTTTTCTTTGTCAGCCATTATTTTCACCATAGTTATTACTTGTACTAGCGTTGCAAAAGAGGTCTGATTTTCTTTTCCACCGCCTCACGAGCACGGAAGATACGCGATCGTACCGTTCCTACCGGGCAATCCATCACTTCTGCAATTTCTTCATAACTCAAGCCATCGAGCTCTCGTAATGTCATTGCGGTTTTTAAATCTTCAGGTAAAGCTTCGATTGCACTGAACACCACCCGTTGCAATTCTTTGGACAACGTTAAGTTCTCAGGGTTCGATATTTCTTTAAGTGCACTACCTGTTTCGTAAAATTCAGCATCTTCAGCATCGACATCTGTCGCTGGAGGTCTACGCCCTTGAGCAACAATGTGATTTTTCGCAGTATTCACTGCAATGCGATACAGCCACGTATAAAACGCACTTTCCCCACGAAAGCTAGGGATAGCTCGGTAAGCTTTAATAAACGCTTCTTGTGCTACATCTGGTACATCGCCAGGATTACTAACGTATCTGGAAATAAGATTACATACCTTATTCTGGTACTTTGTTACCAACAGGTTGAATGCTTGCTTATCGCCATTCTGAACTCGCTCAATCAATACTTGATCGGTCAGCTGCTCGTTCATTCGAGCGGATACTCCTATTTGTTATGCCCCTACTCTTCTCAGATATGGGTACTAATTATGCAAAACGTAGTATTGACACCACTGCTTACTTGAGCACTATTGTGACCCTAACGTGAATGAGAAAGTTCCATGGTTTCTCAAGTTTTTTGTCATTGTTTTTTCACAATGTGATGTCTGTACCCAAATGACCACCGCTGCCTGACTTTAGTCTAAGTTTGACAAGCGAGCATCTTGGAGGGAAATGGGTATAATGAATGATCTCTGTCCCAGATTGTGCTGGGTCGGGCATGGAAAAGCAATGGCATTGACAAACTATTACTTTTCATTTGCATGGCTAATGGCTATCTGAACACCGCGTTACAAATTATAACTTAGGAAGCATGCTCATGCTCTGCATGAAAAAGAAGAGTGGCTCAGTCACCGCCGTAACACGGACGTCGATAGGTCTCCCAACTTAGCCCTTAGCGACAGATGTCGCGATAATGGAATGCACATGGTGTGCAAATAATACACAAGGTAACTTTGTTACCTTAGCTTGGGATTATAAAAGTTATATGAACACAAATCGTGAACATGAGTGTGATGTATTAGTGGTAGGGAGTGGCGCGGCAGGTTTGTCGTTGGCTTTGCGCGTTGCTAACCACTGTAAGGTGATGGTGCTGAGTAAAGGACCACGCAGCGAAGGGGCAACCTACTATGCTCAAGGCGGTATCGCTGCCGTATTTGATGAGTCAGACACCATTGATTCACACGTTGAAGACACGCAAATCGCCGGGGATGGTATTTGCGATGAGGAGACCGTAAGGTTCATTGCTGAGCATTCAAAAGAGTGTGTACAGTGGTTGATTGACGGTGGTGTCCCATTTGATCGTGAAGAAGATGACTCTGACGATGAACCTCGCTACCACTTAACTCGTGAAGGTGGTCATAGCCGTCGTCGTATTCTTCACGCGGCAGATGCGACAGGTATGGCGATGCAAACCTCCCTGCAAGATAACGCTCATAACCATCCAAACATTCATGTTCTCGAACGTCACAATGCTCTGGACTTAATCACCGAAGACAAAATTGGCGGTGATAAAAACAAAGTTATCGGTGCTTATATTTGGAACCGCAACGAAGAGCATGTCGAAACCGTGCGAGCCAAATTTGTGGTTCTCGCTACAGGTGGTGCTTCAAAGGTTTATCAATACACCTCTAACCCAGATGTGTCGTCTGGTGATGGTATTGCGATTGCTTGGCGTGCAGGGTGTCGTGTGGCGAATATGGAATTTAACCAGTTCCACCCTACGTGTTTATATCACCCAGAAGCACGTAACTTCTTGCTGACTGAAGCGTTGCGTGGCGAAGGTGCTTACCTGCGTCGTCCAGATGGCTCTCGCTTTATGCCGGATTTCGATGAACGTAAAGAGCTTGCTCCGCGTGACGTCGTGGCTCGTGCTATCGACTTCGAAATGAAGCGTTTAGGTGCCGACTGTATGTATCTCGACATCAGCCATAAGCCTGCTGACTTTATTACGAAACACTTCCCAACCATTTATTCACGTTTGATGGACTTGGGCATTGACATGACTAAAGAGCCAATCCCAATCGTACCTGCTGCACACTACACTTGTGGCGGTGTCATGGTGGATAGAAATGGCTGCACCGATCTGAAAAATTTGTATGCGATTGGTGAAGTTAGCTACACCGGGCTGCATGGTGCTAACCGCATGGCATCAAACTCACTTCTCGAATGCGTGGTTTATGCTTGGTCTGCGGCAAAAGATATTCTAAAACATCACACTAACGTTGAGCTACCTTCACAGGTGCCATGTTGGGATGAAAGCAAAGTAACCAATAGTGATGAAGAAGTGATCATTCAGCACAACTGGCACGAGCTTCGTCTGTTTATGTGGGACTACATGGGCATTGTGCGAACTGACAAGCGTTTAGAGCGCGCCTTACGCCGTATCCAACTGTTGCAACAAGAAACACACGAGTACTACAGCAATTTCCGAGTGTCGAACAACTTATTAGAACTGCGTAATCTTTTACAAGTAGCAGAGTTGATGGTTCGTTGTGCGATGCAGCGTAAAGAGAGTCGAGGTTTGCACTACACGCTTGATTATCCGAACCAACTGGAAAACAGCGGACCAACGATTTTGGTTCCAGCTAAACAGCTTTAACTCTACCAAGTAAACTATTACATCAGCAGGGAGCATTAGCTCCCTGTTTCATTTCCCATTGGCGTAATACCAAAGATAGTTGACGATACTGCTCATCGTCACAGCTATCACGCCAAATCGTAACACTACGGCCAGATTGCAATTGGAATGTTATCTTGAATGGTGATGCCGATGTATCGACTCGCTGTAAATGACCCTTTTCGGACTCAATATCTTCCGAGTATTCGCCATACTCAAGGGCATCAAACCTAACCGAGCCATCGCAGTGCACATACCAATGCCCATGACTTGTAGGTTGAACAAGGCCTTGGCTTGAGAGAGCCTTAACAATCAGTAATAACAAATAAGTCGATAATACGAGCGGAATGCTAGAGAGGATAACAGCCCAAGTCATCAATAAGAAAAGTACAACATTGAGGACTCGGGCAGTCAGAGAGGGAGAAGCAGTAAAATTAACGAACTTTGCTGAGGTTATGGGCGACAATTTTATCAACCATTGCTGCATGACCTAAATTTTCGCTACGGCCATGCCCCATTACCCAAGTAAACAGATCAGGATCATCGCATTCAAGTAAAGAAACAAAGTCACGCTGCTCTTGTTCACTCAGAGTATCAAAGCACTCTTCAAAAAACGGCATAATTACTACGTCAAGCTCAAGCATGCCTCGACGACAAGCCCATTTAATACGCGCTTTTTCTTCCGGAGTGTACATTCACTATTCCTTCATAGATGTCTTGTTGTTAGTGCGGAGTGTAACAAGGGATGTGCTACGTCACTAGTGTGCGGGTCACAATACGATAGTGAAAGCAGACAAATGTTGATTCGTAAATCGCTCCCCTAGTATCTCAAGGTTATTTGGGTATAACATAGCGGAAAAATATCTTCAAAAGGCATTGTAATTATGGAATGGCAAACTCGTTTTTCAGCATTACCTCTCTCAACTCAAGACGCACTTCCAGAGTTATCTATCTCACTGCTGGATAACTTCGGCATGATCACCATGATCGGTGATGATAAAAAATCATACTTACAAGGTCAGGTTACCTGCGATGTTGTTTCTTTAGAACAAGACCAATCAACACTGGGCGCACATTGTGATGCAAAAGGCAAAGTGTGGAGCGTGTTCCGGCTTTTCCATCATCATGATGGCTACGGCATGATCCAACCAAAATCGGCGATTGACGTAGAACTTAGTGAAATAAAGAAATACGCCATTTTCTCTAAAGTAACGATTGAAGCTTCTGATGACGTTATCTTAGGTGTCGCTGGCGTCAAAGCCGATGAATTCATTTCAACAATGAGCAAGACAACTGGCAGCGTTCGCCCAGTTGACGGTGGCACAGCAGTGCAAGTTGCACAAGATCGCTGGTTACTGATATTAAGTGCGCCAGAAGCACAGCAAATCGTTGAAACTACCGACGCTGTCTTTACGACAAATGAGCTTTGGAATCGTTTCGATATTGAAGCAGGTTTACCACTTGTCTCTGCATCCGCGCAGAATGCTCACATTCCACAAGCACTTAACGTGCAAGCTTTAGGAGGCATAAGCTTCACAAAGGGCTGCTACACGGGACAAGAAACGGTAGCACGAGCGAAGTATCGCGGTACCAATAAACGTGCTATGTATATCGTAAAAGGTGCAACTTCTGCTCCATTCAGTGACGAACCAATTGAGCTCGAACGCAGCGTAGGTGAAAACTGGCGTTCAGTAGGTGCTTTATTAAATCACTACCAGTTCAGTGACAATCACGCGATTGGCCTGATCGTGCTGCCTAATAATCTCGATGAAGACACTCGTCTTCGTTTAGTTGCACAACCAGAATGTGAATGGACAATCGAATCACTGCCTTACAGTCTTGATGATGAGTAATACAATCAATACTCCTTTGATGCAATTTCTCACAGACCAACACATTCCGTTTCGTCTGTTACCGCATCAAAGACCAGCAACGACCATTGAGGATGCCGCGCACCAACGCGGCATTCGCCCCTCTCAAATGGTGAAAGCAATCTTGCTACGAGACATGGGTAATCAATATGCACTCGCCTGTGCACCAGGTGATCGTAGCGTTGATCCCAAAAAAGTGCGCTCGTTACTGAAATGTCGCCGGATGACTTGTGTTGATCAAGCCGATGTTGAGTCCATCACTGGTTACAAAGTTGGTACTGTCACTCCTCTGTTACTCAAACGTCATATGCCAATCGTGTTCGACCCCAGCTTACTAGAAGAACAGGAAGTCACAATCAGCAGTGGCGATCGAATGGCTGGGCTGGCGCTTTCTATTCAAGATCTTATCCAATTGTGCCAGCCGACCGTAGCTGAGATCTGTCGTTAATCGTCTAAAAACAATGTAATGACACGTAGTGTTTCTATCACTGCGTGATCTCGCTCATATCTACAAAAATAGACATGAGAATTTTTAATCACATATAAAACATAAATAGTCACAAAGATAAAACTCGTATATGCTGAATTTGTTGGTTAAGTTTCAAACAAGCACTTAACCGATATAAAGTGAGTCAGCTAGCTGAGTGACAGCATTCATGCAGTTAGTTATCCACTTTTGTGTAATGCATCTGTGACTATTCGCCCGCTGAAGCGGGCTTTTTTTTACGTGGAACTTTTTCTCTTTCATTTCCTCTAATCGTTAGAACGTAAAGTGTGTTGCGCGAGGCACGACCTTAATAGAAACAACTAGCAAACAACCGTTTTCGTTCTATTCTTAATTCTGTAACAAAACTATTGCTTAATGCGTCACGTAAAAAGGAGTGTATTGGGTAAGGGTTCCTTTAGAGAGGTTATTTTTGGGGTAATCCTCACGCTATTTAAGAGATGACACTGTCAAATTGTCTAAGACAACACAATTCTCTGACGCAACACCCTACATCTGTATTTAATACTATTGCTGTCACAATAATTTTCGCGTCCAGAACGTAGAATACCTAGGCTAGGTTAGATAAAAGGAAAGTAAATATGAGACTGTTTAAGCGCTATACACCAAGTATGATTGCTAAACATATAAGTCGTCTTTTTAAAGGAAGAATTTATATTTACGGGGTCGGTAGATTCGAGTTTGATAACGGTAAGTTAATACTGCCGGAGAAAGCAGAGCAACGCCATTTCCGAGCGGTCAAAGAGATCAATCAAGAAATAATGAAACTCCGATGCGCATATGCTTAGCAAAATGTTGATAAAACAAAGGCTGGATTAACCAGCCTTTTGTGTATTTGAAGTTCGCTTTGCACTTACTGACGCGCCAGATCCGGCAAGTGTCCCTTTAAACCAAGCGCGCGCTTCATGATCTCATCTTTCGCTCCCGGCAGTTGCCCCGCTAAACTTAAGCCAATGCCACGAACGAGCTTCTTAGCTGGGTTCTCGCCAGAGAACAAATCTCGAAACCCTTGCATAGTAGCGATCATCTTTGCCGCTTCCGCTTTTCGCCAACGCTCGTAGCTTCTTAGGTTGCGTTTACTGCCGATATCTTGACCCTGCTCCCAAAGTGCTAATACTTCTTGAGCAAGACTGGCCGCATCTAATAAACCTAAATTCACACCCTGCCCCGCTAATGGGTGAATGGTATGGGCCGCATCACCAACCAGCGCGACTCGCTCGACAACAAAATCTCGCGCATAGCGCATTTTCAAAGGAAACGCAGCACGCTCTCCCACTACTTCACATAGACCAAGTCGAGCATCAAACTCACTCGTCAACGCTTTATTGAAATCATGTTCACTCATTGCCACTAACTGCTCTGCTCGATTTGGCTCCGTGGACCAAACAATAGAGCACATATCTGGTTGCGACATTGGCAAAAATGCCAACGGTCCGTGAGGAGTAAATATCTGGCGCGCAATGCTGTTGTGTGGCATAGCAGTTTTGACATTCGCGACCAAAGCATGATGACCATAGTCCCAATGCGTTAATGGAATATCCATTTGATGGCGAAGCCACGAATTCGCCCCATCGGCTCCGACCACTAATTTAGCGGTCATGGCTTGGCCATTATCGAGCGTCAGCCAGCTTTCTTGCTCACCGACCGCGAGAGTCGAGCAACGTGCAGGCATAAACATCGTGACGTTATCGAGCTTTTGGACTTGTTCAAGCAGTGCAAGTTGAATCACACGATTCTCAACAATATGCCCTAAATCAGGTTGTGCCATACTTTGTGCATTAAATTCAATGCTGGCAAAGCTATCTTGTTCCCATACTTCCATGCCATGGTAAGGCGAAGCTCGGCGCTGTTCTATGCCCTGCCAAGCACCAAGTTTACGCAAAATCGTCTCACTAGAGCGGCTCAGCGCAGACACACGAACATCGGGCAATTCTTTCAACGAATCATCTGGCACTTTACCTTCAATAACGGCGACACGCAGATCACTGTCTTTGAACGCGGCAGCAAGTGCCAACCCAACCATCCCTCCGCCGATGATGGCGATATCTACACTTTGCATCATTGCTTTTTATTACCTAATTCAGTGCGGCCGTTCATCGTTTTACCAAGCCAAGAGTATGGCGTAGTAGCGGCTGCTTAAAAATAGAAAGGTTATCCATCGCTGCTAAGGCAGTATTTCGGCCAATTCGCATCGCGGGTAAATCATTTGAAAAAACATGCACCAAGGCACTGGTTAGCCAAATAGTTTCGCTTCGATCTGCTTCTCTACGTTGACTAAAGCGCATCAGGCCTTGATAAAGACCCACATCCTCACTTTGCTGCACAATTTCTTCTGCTAGTGAGACTACATCGCGAATACCGAGATTAAAGCCTTGTCCAGCTATCGGGTGCAGCGTTTGCGCCGCATTTCCAACAATCGCAAAGCGATGTGAAATATTTTGCTTTCGATGGCGAAGAAGCAATGAGTAACTTGCACGGCGCCCCACTCTTTTCATCGCGCCTAAACGCCAACCAAAATCGTTCTGTAAACGCTGGAGAAATGCTTGATCAGATAACTCAAGAACGGCTTGGGCTTCTTCAGGGTGCAAACACCAAACTAAGGACATTCGATTGTCACTCATTGGCAATAAAGCAACAGGGCCATTTTCAGTAAAACGTTCAAAGGCTCTACCTTGATGAGCTTCTTGAGTCACAATATTGGCAATGACAGCCACTTGTTCAAAATCTTGCTCAGAAAGTTCTAGACCAATTTTCTGACAACAGGTCGAAACAGCACCATCTGCAGCCACCAGCAGTTTTGCTTCAAGTTGCTCACCACTTTTCAACGTCACATGGGTACAGTTTTGCTCGCGCTCGATATCGGTAACCGAGTCAGGACAAAACAGCGTAATTGATTCGCTACTGTCTAATAATTCTTGATATACACGCCCAACATCGGTTAATTCTACAACATACCCTAGAGCTTCAACCCCAACCTCTTGCTTGGTAATCTCCGTCATCCCAGCATGAGAACGGTCAGAAACGTGGATATGTTCAATGGGGGTGACAAACGGTTCTACTGACGTCCAGAGCTGTAGTTGACGCAACAGATTGACAGTACCGTAAGACAATGCGATTGAGCGAGAGTCAAAACCAGGGTGCATATCTGATTGTGCTTTAAAAGGCTCAACGACGGCAATGCGGAGCTTTCCCTGAGACAAATGGTCAATCGCCAATGCTAACGTTGCACCAGCCATGGCACCACCAGCAATGACTACATCATATTGCTTCATACTAACCTCTGGACGGTCTACGACTAGTGAATAGTAGGTTTTTTGTCGCTGCTTTCAGGACGAACACCAAATTCAGCATGAATCGTTAGTACGCAAGCTTTGATGTGCTCAATCACTTGCTCTAGCAATTGCGCTTGTTCACCAAGATCGTCATCTTCATCAATGCCTAATTTGGCAATCTCTTCTAAGTCAGCCAGTGCTTCTTTAGCGTCATCAGATGCTTTATTAAGAGCAACGCCTGCTAGACCTAGCCCAGAAATAAAGTGGTTTACAAAGTCGGACACACTGTCGGCTAATGCGAATAAGCCTTCTTCGCCCGGCTCATCTGGCAATAGTAAAGACAGCTCCATTGATGTGCCAGTAAGCTCATTAACAGTAACGTTGAATATGCTCTGAGCAAAAGTGAGTGCTGTCGAGGGCCACCCCATCCCATCATTGGTGTAGTCAAAAAGAATCGGCTGCCAAGTTTGATCATTGATCGCCAATCCACCACTTAACATGCCAACAAATAAGCCATGTAACTCCGCCGGTGTCACAGCCAGGCTTGCCGATTGCAGTTCAGCAGCAATAGATTGGTATTCAGGAAGGGTGATTTCACTCATAACTTGGCTCATTCTTGCGTAATAATGTATTGGTATATCCTACCATCAAGGTTAGTGGTCTGAAACGGCTATCAAATTCAATTTTGGACAGCATTTGTTCAATTTGCCCAATTCCTGTGTGATCTCGTCATCATTTCTCTTTCTGTGATGGGAAATGCTTGAATCTTAATAGCGGTTTTCCTATAGTTTGCTCCTCGGTAGTTGTATGAAGCAACACCTTAGATAGCGCGAATATAGAGTTTATTCATCATGAGCAATCAAGCGATCGACGTTGAAATATTAGGCAAACTTACACGAGTGAATTGTCCGACAGGACAAGAAGAGTCTCTTGTTGCAGCGGCAAAAGATCTGGATCGCCGATTGAAAGAAATGAGCGAACGTACTAAGGTAACCAATGAAATCCAACTGCTGACCTTTGCTGCATTGAATATTTGCTATGAGTTGCACACCAAGTCATACGAATCCAATGGTCAACAGCAAGAAATTACTGAGCGAATGGAAAAGCTCACCGCGTCTTTAGAGAACGCACTAAGCAAAGTTACGCAAGGACAGCAGTAAATACAAAATTTACCCTGGGGTGTGCGTCAGCAGGATTTAAGTCCCTGAGCCGATAAGCAATACCTAAGGGTTAGTATTTGGTAACTATTGAGCAAGCTCGGCATGCACCGAGAAGCCTACGGTTGTCATTGCTGATCCGCCTTGAACCAGCTGGTTCAAGGGCCACAATCCTCAACGGCACCCTGGGGTATTCTCTCTATGTCAGACCTCTCTCGACAAGACTTCCGCAAACTGATTCGTGAAAAGCGCAACGCTCTGTGCAGTGATACGCAATACCAAGCGGGAATCGACCTTATTACTCAATTTTCCCAACTTCCTGAAATCGATCAGGCGCAACATATTGCCATCTACCTTTCTGCAGACGGTGAGCTTGATACTAAACCGCTCATTGAATGGTTATGGCAACAGGGAAAATCGGTTTATCTGCCCGTCATCCATCCCTTTTCTAAAGGTCAGTTACTGTTTCTTCAGTATATAAGTGATGAACAGCTCGTCTACAACAAGTACGGCATCTTAGAGCCCAAGCTCGATATCAGACACCTCAAACCCGTTAGCCAGCTTGATTTAATCTGCACGCCTTTAGTTGGGTTCGACAGCATCGGACACCGCTTAGGCATGGGCGGAGGGTACTACGATCGTACTCTGTCACGTTGGTTTATAACTGGAGAGGGAGCTAAACCTGTTGGTATCGCTCATGACTGCCAACATGTAGAACGCTTACCAATTGAAAGCTGGGACATTCCATTACCTAAGATCGTGACCCCAAGCCAAATATGGCAATGGGAAAGTGACAAGTAAGCCGCTATAATCACGCCCGCAAACGTTAACGAACATCTATTCAGGAGATTGGCATGACTCAAGATGAAATGAAAAAAGCGGCTGGTTGGGCAGCACTAAAATATGTTGAGAAAGGCAGCATTGTCGGTGTTGGTACTGGCTCTACCGTGAATCACTTCATCGATGCACTAGGCACTATCAAAGATGATATTAAAGGTGCAGTGTCTAGCTCTGTCGCTTCAACTGAGCGCCTTAAAGAGCTTGGTATTGAAGTATACGAGTGTAACGATGTAATGAAGCTGGATGTGTATGTTGATGGCGCAGATGAGATCAACCCAGCACGTGAAATGATCAAAGGCGGCGGCGCGGCTCTGACTCGTGAGAAAATTGTCGCAGCAATCTCTGATAAGTTCGTATGTATCGTTGACGGCACTAAAGCAGTTGACGTACTTGGCCAGTTCCCATTGCCTGTTGAAGTAATCCCAATGGCACGCTCTTACGTGGCTCGTGAATTGGTAAAACTAGGTGGTGATCCAGCTTACCGTGAAGGCGTTGTGACTGACAACGGCAACGTGATTCTGGATGTGCACAATATGCAAATTACCAACCCGAAAGAAATGGAAGACAAAATAAACGGCATCGCTGGTGTGGTGACTGTGGGTCTTTTCGCTCATCGTGGTGCAGACGTAGTGATCACTGGCACACCAGAAGGTGCAAAAATTGAAGAGTAAATAACAGCCCAAAATGAACCTATCTGGTTCACTTTTCTGTTATTTCATTACATACGGTGCTGAAAGGCACCGTTTTTTATTCCTTTCTATAAGAAAATTATCTCTTATTCCGTAATTTTCTTACCCAAAGCAATTTTTTTTTGTTACTTTATTGAACAGAAGACGCACAGGGAAACGTTTGTCTTCCTACAAAACTGTTAATTATCCCCTTTTTAATAGTTTTGCCCAATGTGCGCCACATTAGCCCACCTTTCCATTTTAAGGACGAGAAAAAATGGCCAAAGTTTCACTGGAAAAAGAAAAGATTAAGATCCTCTTGTTAGAGGGACTCCACCCTTCTTCAGTTGAAGTTCTTCAAGCAGCTGGTTATACCAACATTGAATACCATAAAGGTTCCCTTCCGGAAGAAGAACTAATTGAAGCGGTAAAAGACGTACACTTCATTGGTATCCGCTCCCGTACGAACCTATCCGAAGAGGTAATAAATGCGGCGAACAAGCTGGTTGCAATTGGCTGTTTTTGTATTGGTACTAACCAAGTAAACCTAGACGCAGCAGCAAAACGCGGTATTCCTGTCTTTAATGCACCATTCTCTAACACTCGAAGCGTGGCAGAGCTTGTACTTGGGCAAATCCTTTTACTAGTGCGTGGTATTCCTGAAAAGAATGCACTTGCACATCGCGGTATTTGGAAGAAAAGTGCAGACAACTCTTACGAAGCTCGTGGTAAGTGCCTTGGCATTATCGGATACGGTCACATTGGTACTCAGCTTGGTATTATTGCCGAAAACTTAGGTATGCGCGTTTACTACTACGATATTGAGAACAAACTGTCCCTTGGTAATGCGACGCAAGTACATACCATGAGTGAACTATTGAACAAATGTGATGTGATTTCTTTGCACGTTCCCGAAACACCGGAAACGAAAAACATGATGGGTGAAGCTGAATTTGCTCGAATGAAACCAGGTTCCATCTTTATCAACGCGGCACGTGGCACCGTTGTGGATATTCCTGCACTTTGCCATAGCTTAGAAGCTGGTCACCTTGCCGGCGCTGCAATTGATGTATTCCCAACTGAACCAAAAACGAATGCTGACCCGTTCGAGTCTCCTTTACAAAAATTCGATAACGTCATCCTCACTCCACACGTTGGTGGTTCAACACAAGAAGCACAAGAAAATATCGGCTTAGAAGTGGCGGGTAAACTGGCTAAGTACTCTGATAACGGATCGACACTTTCAAGCGTAAACTTCCCTGAAGTGTCATTACCAGAACACAGTGGTGAGTGCTCTCGTCTGCTTCATATCCACAAGAACCGTCCTGGTATCCTAACTCAGATCAACACCATCTTTGCTGAAGAAGGCATTAACATTGCCGCGCAGTACCTACAAACAGCCGCTGAAATAGGCTACGTAGTGATCGACGTTGAAACTGAACGCTCAGAAGAAGCTCTAACAAAGCTCAAAAACATTGAAGGCACAATCCGTGCTCGTATCCTGCATTAAACTGTGAAATAGAAATGACAAAGGCAGGGGTGGTAACTCCCTGCCTTTTGCTTTTTACTGTTTGCTAAGCCTTACTTTAGCTTATAAATGACATCGACTTGATCGCGAATGATCATGGTTGAATCTTGGTAGCTATTCGCTCCTTCTTTACTATCCATCGCCATTGAACGCATTAACACAGGCTGAACGTGCATCTGTCTGTAATTGATCTGCCATACATCGCCCAACTTTTTCTCAAAACCAGTCGCTAATGACCCTGCTTTTTCTCTTGCGTCCTTAATCGCAGCCATTCGTGCCTTTTGCTGATACTCGGCTTGGTTGCTTACCTTAAGTTGAACATTATCAACCTGATTAATTCCCGCTTCTAACGCCATATCTAGGTATTGGTTAAGGTTTTTCAGATCCGTCACCGTGACATCAATACTGCGAGATGCTCGATACCCAACAAGTTCTGCTTTTCCTGATTTAGGGTAATGGTACTGAGGAGCAAGGTATAAATTCGAGCTAGTAATATTGTCTTTTGATAAGCCGGCATCCGATAAGCTTTTTAGAAACTCTTCAACGGTTTTATCTACGGACAATTTCGCTTGTTCAGCCGTCATTGTCGTATCGACTACTTTTACAGAAAACGTAGCCATATCAGGTGTGGCCGTCACTTCGCCATACCCCGTTGTCGTAACATGAGCAAACTCTGGCGTATTCGCCAAAACTGAAGCACTGGTAAGGCTGAGTGCTGAAGCCAGCAAAAATGAATACAATTTCATTCAATAAATCCATACATACAAAATTAAGTACTTAATCTCAGATTCCAACATCACTATCATGGCTGAGAAAGCGTGTGGTTTCATAATAGAAACTTCCGCCGATTATCCAAGCACCCATAGTGACTTCTAACACAACTTTGACTATGTAACATTGGCGTAATTTTTAAACAAAACACACTTAAGTTAACGATATGCAGCTCTGACAAACTTATTGAGGTAGATGCTGCTGCGCATACCCGACTATCGCGTGTGAGATTTCTTGTAATACCCCAGTTTCTAACTGCCAGTGGTGCCAATAAATCCGATGGGACATTAAAAAACCTGGAGTCACATCAACCAACACACCTCTGTCTAATTCGTCGGTAATTTGCAAGCGGGGGATCAAGCAATAAGCAACACCAGCTAACGCCACTTTTAGAAACGCTTCAGAACTACTGATGTTGTGATGAATAACGCTGCCAGGATTGACGTTAAAATGCTCGGTAAGAAATGTTTTATGTAGATCATCATATTGGTCATATGAAACGGCCGGTGCTTTTGCCAATGTCTGATTATTTACGCCTTTAGAAAAATAACGCTGATAGAACTCTGGGCTCGCGACACAAACATAATCGATGCGACCTAAATAGTCTGCTCTGCATCCGGGGATTGGCTGGGACTCCAAGCTGATCGCTCCTGTCACTTCGCCACTTTTGAGTTTTTCAATAGAGCGGTATTCACCATAGATAGTCAGTTTTAGTTCAACTTGACGCTGCTTCATAACATTTTTCAGCGCTGGCAGTAGCCATGTTGCAAGGCTATCTGCATTAGTCGCTAAAGAGAGTTGCACAGGTCGCGTACTGGTATCATTCTTTAGTTCGGGGAGAATTTCATGCTCTAGCAAGCGTACTCGCCGATAAAGACCCAACAATTTTTTACCAATTGGCGTTGGCTTAGGTGGCTGGCTTCGAATTAAAACAGGCTGCGCGAGAAACTTCTCTAACTGCTTGATACGTTGAGAAATGGCGGATTGAGAAACAAATAAATGCTCAGCAGCACGCTCAAAGCTACCCTGATAAACTATAGCGTCTAATGCCTCAATCCATTTGTAATCTAACCCTCGCATACCTTCCCTCTCACTCCAGATCAAACGCCTCCCGTTAAATTAGTCTATCTAATGTAAGATTAAAATCATTAATTATACTTATTTAGATAAACGCTTTATCTTTCCCCTCTATGTAAATGTATTTGTTATTTTGAAGTGAGGTGAAGTGTGAACTTGTGGGTTCTATTGCAAGGTTTTGGTTTAGGAGCATCAATGATCATTCCGATCGGAGCGCAAAATGCGTATGTTTTGAATCAAGGCATAAAGCGTAACCACCACCTAACAACCGCCACTATTTGTAGCGTGCTAGATATGATTTTCATCTCTCTAGGTATCTTTGGTGGTGGTGCAATTCTGTCTCAAAATGAAATCTTACTGACGTCGGTGACACTTGGTGGTATTGCTTTCTTGAGCTTCTATGGACTGCTCTCGCTAAAAAGTGCTTTTAAGCCAGAGAGTGAATCGGAATCAAAAGGGGAGATCGTAGCTCGAGGTCGTCGAACGGTTATTCTAGGTGCGTTAGCTGTCACTGTGCTTAATCCGCACTTATATTTAGATACAGTCGTTATTCTAGGTTCGATCGGTGGACAATTTGAAGGCCATGATCGCATTGCTTTTGCACTAGGTACGATTATGGCTTCCTTTGTTTGGTTCTACACTTTATCGATAGGAGCTGCCAAACTAGGTCCAACACTCTCTCAACCAAAAGTGAAAAAAACCATCGACATTGCAATCGCAATGATGATGTTCACAATAGCGTATATCTTAGCGAGTGAGCTTATTGATAAGTATTGGTAATCACCAGGTAGTAAGGCAGCAAAGACATGGAGTCACTAAAACGTATTTATAACAACAATAGAGAGCGATTCAACGCGCTCTCTATTCCTTTTCGGGAATGGCAGCACGAAGCCATCTTAGACTTTGAGATAGATATACGTATTGCGAGAGAGCTTGGTTGGACGGGTACGCATACCAAAAGCCTCTTTTTAACACTCAAAGGACAAGGTTACGCGGTTTATCTGACAGATAAGGACTCGCGCCTCGATGCCAAGCAGATTAAAGCGATTACAGGTAAACGTCCCTCTATTTGTAATGACGATGAAATGGTCGAAGTGTTAGGTTGCGTACCCGGCGCGGTTTGCCCAATAGGCTTACCGGAATACATCACTATCATTGTTGATACCAATCTCTATCAACATCAAGAGTTGCTCTATACGCCTGGCTTACCTGAGTTCACATTTGGATTTGCAGGTAAACATCTAAAACGCCTCTTACTTGCTGGTCATCACACCCTTTACGAAATATAAAAAAGCGAGGCCTATTGGCCTCGCTTTTGAATATCGACTGCTTTTGATTAAGCGTCGACTTTGTTCAGGTGAACATCCATTTGTGGGAATGGAATCTCGATACCATTTTCATCCAATGCTTCTTTAATACCTTGCATTGCATCAAAGTATACGCCCCAGTAATCTGCAGTTTTCACCCATGGACGAACCACAAAGTTAACTGAAGAGTCTGCTAACGTAAGTACACCAATTGTGATATCTGGGTCTTTCAAGATACGTGGATCTTTCTCTAGCGTCTCACGAATCACTTTCTTCGTTAGTTTAAGGTCTGCTTTATATGAAACACCAATCACTAGGTCGACACGTCGTGTCGCATGGCGAGAGTAGTTAGTAATGGCACCGCCGATAACTGAAGAGTTAGGCACAACAACCATTTTGTTGTCTGGTGTTTTTAGAACTGTTTGGAAGATTTGAATTGCTTCAACACTACCCGCTACACCACCGATTTCTACGTAGTCGCCTGATTTGAATGGACGGAACGCAACAATAAGTACGCCTGCTGCAAAGTTTGATAATGAACCTTGTAGTGCAAGACCAACAGCAAGACCTGCCGCACCAATCACAGCAACAACAGAAGCGGTTTGAACTCCTAATCGACCAAGAGCCGCGATTAGCACGATTACAAATAGCAAGTAACGAACAAGACCGTGAATAAATTCAACGACGGCCTTATCCATGTTTTTCTTTTCTAGTACTTTAGAAACACTACCAGCGACTGCCTTAACGATAAGATTACCGATAAACAGAATAAGCACCGCAGAGATAATGTTCACACCGTACTGAACCAGTAGATCTGAATTGTTTGTCAGCCAAGTTTCAGCCTGAGTTAGACCATCCGTTAAAGTGGTATCGATACCCACCGATTCACCTGCCATAATTCTTATCCTCAAAAATAAAGAGATATAAATCCAATTGCCGTTAATTTATGAACCTTGTTTTTTAAAGGCTCTTTTCTAAAACAACATCCCTATTGCTCCACTGAACAGTGTCAGATTTTTGGCACAATATCCCAACTCTGACTTTTTTCAAAGTCAGAGTTTCGCAAAGATATGCAAAACAAGACTTTATCAGAGCTTTCTGACACTGACTTGTTACAGGTTACGCAATGCACTCTGATTTCGCCACTCTTAAGACTGATATTCCCATGTTTTCTTTAAAAAAACGTTAAAGGTGAGATATCTCACTAGCAAATACAACCTAACGCATAAAAATATCGGGAGAAAGCAGAGGGGAAGAAAATGATAGGCATAAAAAAACCCGCTCAAAGAGCGGGTTTTTAAGGAACTTAATCAGTAACGATTATAGTACGTCAACTGCGTTAAGGTCAGCAAATGCTTGCTCTAGACGAGTAACCATTGAAGCTTGGCCTGCACGTAGCCATACGCGTGGATCGTAGTACTTCTTGTTTGGTGCATCTTCACCAGTTGGGTTACCGATCTGACCTTGTAGGTAATCGTGGTTTTCAGCTTCGAACTTACGGATACCATCCCAAGTAGCCCACTGTGTATCAGTATCGATGTTCATTTTGATTACACCGTAGCCGATAGATTCACGGATTTCTTCTAGAGAAGAACCTGAACCGCCGTGGAATACGAAGTTTAGAGAGTTCGCTGGAAGACCGAATTTCTCAGAAACATGCGCTTGAGAATCACGTAGGATAGTTGGAGTTAGTACAACGTTACCTGGCTTGTATACGCCGTGTACGTTACCGAAAGATGCTGCGATAGTGAAACGGTGGCTGATTGCGCTTAGTTTCTCGTATGCGTATGCAACGTCTTCTGGAGAAGTGTATAGCTCAGACGCATCCATATCAGAGTTGTCAACGCCGTCTTCTTCACCACCAGTACAACCTAGTTCGATTTCTAGAGTCATGTTCATTTTAGCCATGCGCTCTAGGTACTTAGCAGAAATTTCGATGTTCTCTTCTAGAGACTCTTCAGAAAGGTCGATCATGTGAGAAGAGAATAGTGGCTTACCAGTTTGCGCGAAGTACTCTTCACCAGCGTCTAGTAGACCGTCGATCCAAGGAAGTAGTTTCTTAGCTGCGTGGTCAGTGTGTAGGATTACTGGAACACCGTAAGCTTCAGCTACAGCGTGAACGTATTTCGCACCAGCAACAGCACCTAGGATTTGAGCTTCTTGACCTTCAAGTTTTAGACCTTTACCAGCAAAGAAAGCAGCGCCACCGTTAGAGAACTGAACGATAACTGGAGCTTTAACTTTTGCAGCTGCTTCAAGTACTGCGTTTACAGAGTCAGTACCCACACAGTTTACTGCTGGAAGTGCAAAGCTGTTTTCTTTTGCAACTTCAAATACTTTCTGAACGTCATCGCCAGAGATAACACCTGGTTTTACGAAGTCGAAGATCTTAGACATGGATGTAATCCTATTTATCTGTCGTTTTTAAACAAAACTTGTTAAGTTGAAAATCTTGCAAACGTTTGCTCACAACTGAGGCTATTCTAGCAGAGTTCCTCACACGTTGCAGCAAACAAGAAAGCGGGAGAATCACTCCCCCGCTTTGCTTTAATTACTTAGCGCGTGCTTCTAGCATTTCTACTGCTGGAAGAACTTTACCTTCTACGAACTCAAGGAAAGCGCCGCCGCCAGTAGAGATGTAAGATACATCCGCTTTGATACCGAACTTGTCGATAGCCGCTAGCGTGTCACCACCGCCTGCAACAGAGAAGCCTTCAGAAGCTGCGATAGCTTCAGAGATACCTTTAGTACCTGCTTCGAAGTTCTTGAATTCGAATACGCCTACTGGACCATTCCATAGGATAGTCTTAGCGTTTTTAAGGATTTCAGCTAGTTCAGCTGTTGAATCTGGACCAAGGTCGAAGATCATGTCGTCGTCTTGTACTTCAGAAACGTGCTTAATTTCAGCTTCTGCGTTCTCGTCGAATGCTTTCGCACATGCAACGTCAGTTGCTACTGGAATTGCACACTCGTCCATTAGCTTCTTAGCTGTTTCAACTAGGTCTGCTTCGTATAGAGACTTACCAACGTTGTGGCCAGCAGCTGCGATGAATGTGTTAGCAATACCACCACCAACAACGAGTTGGTCAGCGATTTTAGATAGAGACTCAAGAACAGTTAGCTTAGTAGAAACTTTTGAACCACCTACGATAGCAACCATTGGACGAGCTGGCTTGTCCATTGCTTTGCCTAGCGCTTCTAGTTCGTTCGCTAGTAGAGGACCAGCACATGCTACGTCTGCGTGCATACCAACGCCGTGAGTAGATGCTTGAGCACGGTGAGCCGTACCGAATGCGTCCATTATGAATACGTCACATAGTGCTGCATATTTCTTAGATAGCTCTTCGTCGTTTTTCTTTTCGCCTTTGTTGAAGCGAACGTTTTCAAGAACAACAAGTTCACCCGCATTTAGCTCTAGGCCATCTAGGTAGTCTTTTGCTAGCTTCACTTCGCAATCTAGTGCGTCGTTTAGGTAGTTAACAACTGGTTGTAGAGAGAACTCTTCAGCGTATTCACCTTCAGTTGGGCGACCTAGGTGAGACGTAACCATTACTTTAGCGCCTGCTTCTAGGCAGTGCTTAATAGTTGGAAGAGATGCGATGATACGTGCATCCGAAGTTACTTTACCGTCTTTTACTGGCACGTTTAGGTCAGCACGGATAAATACACGTTTACCTGCAAGATCCAGGTCAGTCATCTTGATTACAGACATGATGTGTCCTCTCAAATATTTAATAATTAAAGTTTTTGAAAACTCGGCAACCCTGCCAAGCCTGTTAATTCTTCAAACTGGTTATAGATATGGAGATATTATGGATTTATTTCAAGGCTTGAAATAAAAATTCTCCATCACTTCTTCGTCATTACTGTTCCACTTGCGAAGAAGCTTGCATTGCTAAGGCAGTATCCAGCATCCGGTTAGCAAAGCCCCATTCGTTGTCGCACCAAACGAGCATTTTTACGAGTTGCCCGTTACTCACTCTAGTCTGGCTTCCATCCACAATCGCACTATGGGGGTCGTGGTTAAAGTCGATCGAAACGAGTGGCGATTCAGTATAGTCAACAATGTTACGTAATGTACACTGAGATGCGTTAACAATGGTTTGATTTACGTCATTAACTTTCACATTTGTACTAATTGTGACACTTAAATCCATTGCAGTGACGTTAACCGTTGGAACACGAACAGAAATTGCTTCGAATTTGTTGGAAAATTTCGGGAAGATTCTTTCAATCCCCTTATGCAACTTAGTGTCCACCGGAATAATAGATTGGCTTGCAGCGCGGGTACGGCGTAAGTCGTTATGATACGCATCAATTACTTGTTGATCGTTCATGGACGAATGAATTGTGGTAATGGTGCCAGACTCTATGCCGAAGGCTTCGTCTAATACTTTAATGATGGGAACGATACAGTTGGTGGTGCAAGAGCCATTGGAGACAACACGGTGCTCGTCTTTCAGAGTTTCGTGGTTCACGCCATAGATAATCGTATTATCTAGGTCGTTTGCGCCCGGGTGCGAAAACAGTACTTTCTTCGCGCCTGCTTCTATATGCGCTTGCCCATCCGCTTGCGAACCAAATACGCCAGTGCAATCCAAGACGATATCAACTTCTAAATCACGCCAAGGAAGTAATTCGATTTCGGAGAGATGGAGAATGCGAATGGAATCATATTCACCGCTGTCATGATGAACATGCAAATGTTCTTGGTCATGGGAAATTTTTTTACCAAAGCGACCATGACTGGTGTCATATTGCAGTAGGTGTGCCATCGCCTCTGGCTGTGCTAGTTCGTTTACCGCCACAACCTTGATCTGCTGGTGTTTTCCGCTTTCATACACCGCTCGCAGAACATTACGACCTATACGTCCAAATCCATTGATCGCAACCTTTAGCATTTATCCTTCGCCCTACCAAAAATTTCGTGTCACAGATACTACCTGATCAGGCTGACAAACGCACCTGTTGAATCAAAGTAAAGCAGGATTAAAAAAGGTCGAGACTATGCTCGACCTTATTACAACGATAGATAATTAAAATGCGACGTCTAAACCTAACCAGTAGCGACGACCATCTTCAATATATCCGTATTCTTCGTAACTGATTTCCTCGTCTAGCAAGTTATAGATAGCGCCTTTAATACGAGTATTGTCGGTTAACTGGTATGTCACACCGGCGTCCACAAAGGTATAAGCTGGTTCTACAATACTGTTTCTTGATGGGCCAGTAACCGGATCCATTTCTTTACCTCGGTACGTGACTTTCGCCCAGCTCTCTAGATCTGTTGTCGTTTGCCAAGTCACATCCACATTAAACAGATGCTTTGGTAACTGCTGCAGCGGCATGCCTTTGTATTCACCTGTTTTTTGCTCTGAGTCGGTAAATGTGTAGCTCGAGCTAAGGTAAATGGTTTCCGTTAACGGCGATGCTAAGGTCGCTTCAATACCTTGTGTGACGGCTTCATCCACGTTAATACGGTACGTTGGATCTGCGCCCCATTGGTTTGGACCATCAGTACAGATAGTGTCTGGACAAACAACACGTGTGATCTTGTCTTTGAATTCGTTATGGAACGCTGTCAAAGAGACATCTAAGCCAGAATCACCTTGATACAAGACGCTGATTTCTTTGTTTAGCGACGTTTCAGGGTCAAGATCTGGGTTACCGTAGATATTACCGCCACCACTGACTTGCGCCCAGCCAGGAGTAATTTCACGTAATTGTGGAGAACGGAAACCTGTTGCCACACCGCCTTTCACCGTCCAAGACGGATCAACTCGCCATACACCGTAAACACGCGGACTAAAGTGCGCGCCATAGTTTTCGTCATGATCTAGACGACCACCAAGCGTAACGCTAAACGGATCAGCGATTCTCCATTCATCTTCAATGAAAACAGCCCACTGCGTATTCGATGTTTCAGTCTTCGATGACGCTTTGTTGGAGGTGAAATCCTCAAGCTCTGCATGAGTGGCGTCCACACCCGTCGTCAACGTATGGTTTCCGATACCAGTCACCAAGCTCGATTTGAACGTGGTGTTGGTGATCGTCATCTCACGAGATTTGTTCTCGCTCTCTTCTCGCTGTAAGTAAGTATCTGAAATGCCAATCGAATCCCAATCACCGTTGTGGCTTACCGTTACGTAATTACGACGATATTCATTCAGTGAATCTTCACACCCTCCACGACACCCAGTGGTCGGCACTGAAAGGCCCACATTGCCACGACGACTTTGTGCCGACGTGCCACCTTCTAATTGTACCGAGTGGCGCTCATTAATCTGGTAAGTCAGTTTTGAAGAGATACTCTGCATATCTTTATCTTCATAACCGTATTCGATGTCATCTTCTTCTCTGGTTGTGTACTGACCATATACTTGGAGAGATAAATTTTCAGCCAACGGACCATTAACGAAAAAGTTCGCGCTCTGCTCTCCACCTGAGCGGCTATTCTCTTGTAGTACCGTGCCCAGTTGAACATTACCCGTCCACTCTAACGCATCTTTTCGTGTGATGACGTTAATCACGCCACCAATCGCATCAGAACCGTAAAGCGTCGACATTGGGCCGCGAATAACTTCGATTCGCTCAATCGCTTGAAGAGGAGGTAACCAACCTTGTTCGATACCAGGACCGTCACTATTTGGACGAGTTTCACGCGTGCTTTGACGTTTACCATCGACCAGTATCAAAGTGTATTTAGAACCCATACCACGGATACTAATGTCGGTGGTATCACCACCACCTGTCACGACAACACCTGGCACACTTTTTAGTGCATCAGTCACATCGCGGTAATAACGAGAGTCCAACTCCTCACGTGAAATCACACTAATACTTGCAGGCGCGTCCGCTTGAGATTGCTCGTAGCTTGATGCAGTTACAACCACTGTTTCCATTTTAGAAACTGCATCATTGGCAAAAACATGAGGGACACTGACGAAGGCTAAAATACCAGTTGCGGTAATAACTGGCAGTCTAAGAGTAGACATCTACATCTCCATAATTGATAATGATTATTATTTTCGAAAGTGAATTATTCACAAATAGAATGAGATGCATAGTGAGAGTTATGGAACGGTTCTTTCCATTTATGGAACTCGTACATAACGCAGTAAGGAGTAAAAGAAATATGCACGACTTAGCATCAATTAGAGCCTTTGATGCGCTCAATCAGCATAAAAGTTTGACAGCCGCTGCTAAAGCCCTTAATCAGCCAAAATCAACGCTAAGTCGTCGCTTGGCACAATTAGAAGAAGACTTCGGTCAGGCTCTAACCGCCAGACAAGGTAATCGATTAGTTCTGACAAGAGCTGGAGAGATCTTTGCCCACTACAGCCGCCAGATTCTTGAGTTAAGCGAAGAGAGTTATGATGCACTCCAAGGTTTAACGAACCAAGTTTCAGGGCCACTGCATATTGTTTGTCACACTGCCTTAGTTAGAAGCTGGCTCGGCGGCGTACTCAATCGTTTTCTTGCTGATAACCCCGATGTTAGAGTTCAACTTACCAGTGACTTTTCTGAGGCGCATCATGACCCAGATTTGTTCATCTGGCTCGGTGAACGTAAAGAGCTAGACTGGCGAAAAGAAGTGCTGGGGGTATTTCGCTATACGCCTTTTGCCTCTCCAAATTATCTAAAACAACATGGGCCTATACCGCACCCCAAAGAACTTGAAGCACATCCATGGATCGATTTTGGTTCAGTGCAAGAAAATGGATTGATGCTAGCACACCCTCAACACGGTGAGTTCTTTTTAGAACCCTTTGTTAGTCGGTTATACAGCGACAACATAGCAATGCAAATAGACAGTATCGCGAATGGTCATGGTATTGGACTGCTGCCGACTTGGACAGCATGCGGCTATGAGAAACATCACCCAGGGCGAATCACACCTTGCTTAGAAGGTTGGCTTTCTGAGCCTATTTCCATTAACTGCTATACACCAGCAGGACGACCACCACTGCGCTTATCCGTACTTTTAGACTGCATTCACCAAAGCATTCCACAAGGTTGGAAAACCTGACAAAAATAAAAAGGCCATCATAATGATGGCCTTTCTAACTTTAGCGTTTAACAATCGTCGTTTACGTTCGACTGTTTAGACGGTCCTACAATTACGCTAGCAATTCTTTTGCAGTGCTCACTACGTTTTCAGTCGTGAAGCCAAACATCTCGAATAGCTGACCAGCAGGTGCAGATTCACCGAATGTTGTCATACCGATGATGCGACCGTCGAAGCCAACGTACTTGTACCAGAAATCAGCAATGCCCGCTTCAATAGCGATACGTGCCGTTACGTCTGATGGCAGTACAGCTTCACGGTAAGCGGCGTCTTGTTTGTCGAATGCGTCTGTAGATGGCATTGAAACAACGCGTACTTTCTTGCCTTCTGAAGTTAGTTGCTCAGCGGCTTTCACTGCAAGCTCAACCTCAGAACCTGTTGCGATAAGGATTAGCTCAGGCTTACCTTCGCTATCTTTCAGGATGTAAGCACCTTTCGCGATGTCTGCGACTTGTTCAGCAGTACGCTCTTGTTGCGCTAGGTTTTGACGAGAGAAGATAAGTGCAGTTGGTGCGTCTTTACGTTCAATCGCTAGTTTCCATGCAACTGCAGACTCAACTTGGTCACATGGGCGCCATGTGCTCATGTTTGGAGTCACACGTAGAGACGCCATTTGCTCAACAGGTTGGTGAGTTGGGCCATCTTCGCCAAGACCGATCGAATCATGCGTGTAAACTTGGATGTTCTGAATTTTCATCAGCGCAGCCATACGCATTGCGTTACGAGCATATTCCATGAACATTAGGAATGTTGCGCCGTAAGGAACGAAACCACCGTGCAATGCGATACCGTTGATGATAGCAGTCATACCGAATTCGCGTACACCGTAGTGGATGTAGTTGCCAGAGAAGTCCTCCGTTTCTAGAGACTTAGAACCAGACCACATGGTCAGGTTAGAAGGCGCTAGGTCAGCAGAACCACCCATAAACTCAGGAAGCATTTGACCAAACGCTTCTAGTGCATTTTGCGATGCTTTACGTGATGCAATGTTCGCTGGGTTTGCTTGAAGATCGGCAATGATTTGGTTCGCTTTTTCTTCCCACTGTGCAGGAAGTTCGCCGTTTAGACGTCGTTTAAGCTCTGCCGCTTCAGCAGGGTAAGCTGCAGCGTATGCTTCGAATTTTTCATTCCAAGCTGCTTCTTTCGCGGCGCCCGCTTCTTTTGCATCCCACTCAGCGTAAACATCTGCCGGGATCTCAAATGGGCCGTACTCCCAACCTAGGTATTCGCGAGCCGCTTGGATTTCATCGTGACCTAGTGGTGCTCCGTGACAGTCGTGTGAGCCAGACTTGTTAGGAGAACCGAAACCGATAATTGTTTTGGTACAGATAAGCGTAGGACGTGGGTCCGCTTTTGCTGCTTCAATTGCTGCGTTGATCGCGTCTGAGTCGTGACCATCGACTGCTGGGATTACATGCCAGCCGTACGCTTCAAAACGCTTAGGTGTATCGTCAGAGAACCAGCCTTCAACATGACCGTCGATAGAAATGCCGTTGTCATCCCAGAACGCGATCAGTTTGCCTAGACCTAACGTCCCAGCAAGAGAGCATGCTTCATGCGAGATGCCTTCCATTAGACAGCCGTCACCCATGAACACATACGTAAAGTGGTCAACGATATCGTGACCTTCTTTGTTGAACTGTGCCGCTAGTGCTTTCTCTGCGATCGCCATACCAACAGCGTTAGTGATGCCTTGACCTAGAGGACCCGTTGTTGTCTCGATACCAGGCGCGTAGCCGTACTCTGGGTGACCTGGGGTTTTTGAGTGCAATTGACGGAAGTTTTTCAGATCGTCAATAGATAGCTCGTAACCGCTTAAGTGCAGTAGAGAGTAAATAAGCATTGACCCATGACCGTTTGACAGCACAAAGCGATCGCGGTCGGCCCACTCTGGGTTTGAAGGGTTATGGTTTAGGTGAGAGCGCCAAAGAACTTCAGCGATATCAGCCATACCCATTGGTGCGCCTGGGTGGCCTGAGTTAGCTTGTTGAACACCATCCATGCTTAGAGCACGAATTGCATTGGCAAGATGTTTACGAGACGACATGTCTGCTCCTGAGTACATTAAGCGAAACGAAAAGTAGGTCATAATTCTCTCAAAGCCCTGTTGGGTGTGCAAACGTTTTCCAGTCCAAAACCTCACAAATATTGCACCTTTCGCGCCAAATCGTTCGAAGTTCTTAAAATTATCAATAAATCAGGCAAACGTTTGGTTATAACAAAAACCAAAAAAGAGCTTGTAATTCGAGCAATCAAATTTAGAATAGACGTCTAGATGTAGATACACCTACAAAAATTAGTATTAATTTGCGCTGGAGAGTTTATCATTCCCCAGTTTTAAACCAGATATAGTGGAGCTAACATGGCTAAGCACCTGTTTACTTCTGAGTCAGTATCAGAAGGTCATCCAGATAAAATTGCAGACCAGATTTCTGATGCGGTTCTTGACGCGATTCTAGAGCAAGATCCAAAGGCTCGTGTTGCATGTGAGACTTACGTTAAAACCGGTATGGTAATGGTGGGTGGTGAAATCACGACTTCAGCATGGGTAGACATCGAAGAGTTAACTCGTGAAACCGTTCGTGAAATCGGCTACGTACATTCAGATATGGGCTTTGACGCAGATTCTTGTGCGGTACTAAACACAATCGGTAAACAGTCGCCAGATATCAACCAAGGTGTTGATAAAGCTGACCCTAAAGAACAAGGTGCAGGCGACCAAGGCATCATGTTTGGTTACGCTTGTAACGAAACTGAAGTACTAATGCCAGCGCCAATTACTTACTCTCACCGTCTTGTTCAAAAGCAAGCAGAAGTTCGTAAAAACGGCACACTACCTTGGTTGCGTCCTGATGCAAAATCTCAGGTAACATTCCAATACGATCAAGGTAACATCGTTGGTATCGACGCGGTTGTTCTTTCAACTCAACACTGTGATTCAATCTCAACTTCAGACCTGCGTGAAGCGGTAATGGAAGAGATCATTAAGCCAGTGCTACCTTCTGAGTGGATCAACAAAGAAACAAACTTCTTCATTAATCCAACCGGTCGCTTCGTAATCGGTGGTCCTATGGGTGACTGTGGTCTAACTGGTCGTAAGATCATCGTAGATACCTACGGCGGCGCAGCTCGTCACGGTGGCGGTGCGTTTTCTGGTAAAGATCCATCAAAAGTTGACCGTAGTGCAGCATACGCAGCACGCTACGTAGCGAAAAACATCGTAGCGGCAGGCATGGCTGACCGTTGTGAGATCCAACTTTCTTACGCAATCGGTGTTGCTGATCCAACGTCTATCATGGTGGAAACGTTCGGTACTGAGAAAGTACCTCACGACATCATCATTGAAGCGGTTCGTCAATTCTTCGACCTACGTCCATACGGTCTACAAGAAATGCTTAACCTTCTTCAACCTATCTACAAGAAGACAGCGGCATACGGTCACTTCGGTCGTGAAGAATTCCCGTGGGAAGCGACAGACAAAGCTGCACTTCTACGCGATTTCGCTGGCATCAAATAATCAAGCCAAGCAAGAATCAATCAAGCCCTCGCCTATGGCGGGGGCTTTTTATTTTCAGCAACTTTTATCCAGCCATTTCGGCTCATACCGCCCTGACCCACAAAGCAGTCCTGTTTCTCCCTCATTTTTTATACCGAATAAATTTTAAGCAATTATTTGTAAATTATCCCATCTCCGCCAATAGTTAAAATATTGTTAACTCCAATTTAAATAGAGACGTCGGATGCTGGCGACTGTGGAAGCACACTTAAGTAAAGACATGAGTCAGGCATCTTTATGGCCGATACCAAACTAAGCCAATGCTCAGATGTAAACTTGAAAAAGTCGCTTCAAGTTTGACTGAACAAAAACCGCTGTCAGTTGGTATAAGCGGATAATGTGGGAATAAATCAAGGAGGAGTTATGCCTCGAACTGTTAATCCATCGGACTTCCACAACAAGCGAAAGGAAGTGCCAGACAACGAATACGCCAGAACCATACCGTGCAATACGGTCAATCTTTCTGCACCTTTTCATTGGCTCGCATTAGGTCTGCATGATTTCGTGCGAATGCCGCTTATTAGTGCTTTCTATGGCATCTGTTTTATGGCAGCAGCCATAGGCATTGTTTTGCTCGTACAGTGGCAAGGCACACACTTGGTCGTCATGCCCAGTTTGATTGTTTACATGTTAATCGGTCCGTTTCTCGCGCTCGGCTTGTATGATGCCAGTTGGGAGAGAGAGCGCGGACACAAAGCAAGCTTGTTCCATTCAATGAAAGCGATCGGTCGTAACTCAACATCTCAATGGGCGTTCGCCGTGTTACTCGCAGTGTGTATGATATTTTGGATGCGCATTGCCGCTCTACTTCATGCGCTCTACCCTTCTGTTCAAGGGGCACCTTTAAGTGAGTTCCTACCCTTCCTTGTCATCGGCTCTTTAGTTGGCTTTGTTTTGGCTTGTGTGGTGTTTAGCATTTCAGCCTTTTCTATTCCGCTCATGATGGAGCGTCGCGTAGACATGATGACCGCTGTATTTACCAGCTTTAATGCAGTGAAATCCAACATTCCAGCAATGATTGTTTGGGCAGCGATCATCTGTGGCGGTATTCTTATCGGCTTTGCGACCTACGGGATCGGAATGTTGTTTACCATGCCAATTCTAGGCTACGGTACATGGCACGCTTACCATGCCACCATCAAGAAAAAACACACACCATAATTAACTGATGCTATGATCTGGCCCTCGCAAATGCGGGGGCTTTTTTATTTGATTTATCGAGGTGAATTGTGGATATAGAACTCAGCTATAAAGCCAAGCAAGTGATGGCGGGCTGTATCGCGATGGCAGAACAAGCTTTCAAACGTTCTTTCCCGATTCCAACAATCACCTTCGACGTCCGTGGGAAAGCGGCAGGAAAAGCCTACCTTCAATTAAATCAAGTACGCCTAAACCCTGTTTTATTTCGCGAAAACACCCAAGCATTCTTAGATGAAGTCATTCCTCATGAAGTAGCACACCTGATTACTTATCAGGTTTACGGGCGAGTTAGGCCTCACGGTAAAGAATGGAAAGGCGTCATGGAAGCCGTGTTTAACGTACCAGCCAAAACCACTCACAGCTTTGAAGTAAAATCCGTTCAAGGTAAAACCTTTGAGTATCGTTGTGGTTGTATGACCTACCCTCTATCGATTCGCCGTCATAATAAAGTGCTGCGCAAAGAGGCGACGTACTCTTGTCAAAAATGCCGCCAACCACTTAACTTCACCGGCATTCAATTATCGTAGCCCTTACCTCATAGTGTTACTTGCGTTCCCAAAATAAAGATCGAGTTGATCAAAACCTTCCCTTCGCCAATTATTGTTAACTTACTCATCACTAAAGCTATTTTATGCGTGTTATCATGAATAAAGTCATACTTTATAAAGACTTTTATCATGAAATACTTACTCTCTCTGTTGCTTATCGCGCTTTCTAGCACTGCGATTGCCGCGCCACCGAGCTCATTCTCTGCAGCCAAACGTGAGGCGGTCAAAATTTATCAAGACCACCCAACAAGCTTCTACTGTGGCTGTAACATTCAATGGCAAGGCAAGAAAGGCTTACCCGATTTAGCCTCTTGCGGTTACCAAGTCCGTAAACAAGAAAAACGGGCTGCACGAATCGAATGGGAGCACGTTGTTCCTGCGTGGCAATTTGGCCACCAGCGTCAATGCTGGCAAGATGGCGGACGTAAAAACTGTAAGAAAAAAGACAAAACTTTTCGTTTGATGGAAGCAGACTTGCACAACCTAACTCCTGCTATTGGTGAAGTAAACGGTGACCGTTCGAACTACAACTTCAGCCAATGGAACGGTATGGATGGCGTGAGTTATGGTCGCTGTGAGATGCAAGTGAACTTTAAGCAGCGTAAAGTCATGCCACCAGACCGTGCGCGTGGCTCAATTGCTCGTACCTATCTATACATGAGCAAAGAGTACGGTTTCAAACTGTCGAAGCAGCAAACGCAATTAATGAGTGCTTGGAACAAAACCTATCCTGTCGATAAATGGGAATGTGAGCGTGACGAGCGCATTGCAAAAGTACAGGGCAATAACAACCCATTTGTTCAAGAAGCCTGCCGCGCACTGTAACCTCCGACCTCGAAGCGTTTCAATTACTGATATTGAAACGCTTCTGCCCCTTGTTTTTTCGGTGCAAAGCATCCATGTTAGGGTTTAAGTTTATTCTCTTGCTGGAAATCTCATGCGTACCCCTCGAATTTATCATCCAGAAACCATTCATCAACTTGGCTCACTTGCTTTAAGTGACGACGCAGCAGGCCATATCGGTCGTGTTTTGCGCATGAAAGAAGGCCAAGACGTTCTCCTTTTTGACGGCAGTGGCGCAGAGTTCCCAGCGGTTATCAGTGAAGTCAGCAAGAAATCAGTTTTGGTTAACATCACCGAGCGCGTAGAAAACAGTATTGAATCCCCTTTAGATCTGCACCTTGGTCAAGTCATTTCACGTGGCGATAAGATGGAGTTCACCATCCAAAAGTCTGTTGAACTTGGCGTCAATACCATCACTCCTCTGATTTCTGAACGTTGTGGCGTCAAGCTTGACCAAAAGCGTTTTGAGAAAAAACTCGCGCAATGGCAGAAAATCGCCATCAGTGCCTGTGAGCAATGTGGGCGTAATGTCGTGCCCGAAATTCGTCCAATTATGAGCTTGGAAGAGTGGTGTAAAGAAGAGTACGATGGTTTAAAGCTTAACCTTCACCCTCGTGCTAAATACTCAATCAACACTTTGCCAACCCCGGTTGAAAAAGTGCGCCTACTGATCGGTCCTGAAGGCGGTTTATCGTCTGAAGAAATCGAGATGACTCGAGAATACCAATTTGAAGAAACGCTACTCGGCCCTCGCGTTCTGCGTACCGAAACAGCGGCTCTGACAGCAATTACAGCCTTACAAGTTCGTTTCGGCGATCTTGGTTAAACGGAGAAAAATAATGATCAAACTCGGTATCGTAATGGACCCAATCTCGTCCATTAACATCAAAAAAGACTCTAGCTTTGCCATGATGCTTGAAGCGCAACGACGCGGCTATGAAATCCACTACATGGAAATGAATGATCTGCATCTCGATCAAGGCGTTGCCATTGCAGATACTAAAGTGGTAGAACTAAAAGAAGATCCAAACGGTTGGTACGAGTTCAAATCAGAGCAAACTATCGAACTGTCTGAGCTAGACGCGGTGCTAATGCGTAAAGATCCTCCGTTTGATACTGAATACATCTACGCGACTTACATCCTTGAGCGTGCAGAAGAACAAGGTGCACTGATCGTTAACAAGCCTCAAAGCTTACGTGATTGTAACGAAAAGCTGTTTACAGCATGGTTCCCAGAGCTGACACCTACAACGATCGTGACGCGAAAAGCAGAAAAAATTAAAGAATTTCGTGAAAAACATGGTGATGTCATCCTGAAACCGCTTGATGGTATGGGTGGCGCGTCCATCTTCCGTGTGAAAGAAAACGATCCAAACGTCTCTGTGATCATCGAGACATTGACTAACCACGGTCAAAACTACGCAATGGCACAAACCTTCGTGCCAGATATCAGCAACGGTGACAAACGTATCCTAGTGGTAGATGGCGAACCTATGCCTTACTGTCTAGCACGCATTCCTGCTAAAGGCGAAACACGCGGCAACCTAGCCGCTGGTGGTACTGGTGAAGCTCGTCCGCTAAGCGAAACCGACCTCAAAATTGCGCAAACCGTTGCTCCGACACTGAAAGAAAAAGGCCTTATCTTTGTTGGCCTTGACGTAATTGGCGACAAGCTAACAGAAATCAACGTCACCAGCCCAACCTGTATTCGCGAAATTGAAGCTGCTTTTGATATCTCAATCACAGGCAAACTGATGGATGCGATTGAGCGTCGAGTAAAAGGCGAATAACTCAAACTGTATTACAGTTAATAGAGAGCGTAGTACATTAACTTAAGCAAACTCATGCACATACCTAGATGATAAACTGTATGATGTTTGCTTAAGGGCATTTACGAGAGTTAAGGGTCAATATGAGTATGAATCTCACAAATCACTTTTTGGTTGCCATGCCTGGGATGAAAGATCCGTACTTTCAAAACAGCGTGATCTACGTTTGTGAGCACAACGAAGACGGCGCTATGGGGCTGATGATCAATGCTCCTGTTGATATCACCGTCGGCAACATGCTCAAGCAGGTGGAAGTTCAGCCAGTACACCCGCGCCTATTTGAAGCCAGTCTAGATAGACCAGTCTACAATGGCGGCCCAATCTCGGAAGATCGTGGTTTTATTTTGCATAAACCCAAAGATTACTACGAGTCCAGCGTCCAAATGACCGATGACCTCGCGGTAACCACTTCGCGTGATATTCTGTCGGTGTTAGGCACAGAAGCAGAACCAAGTGATTACTTAGTGGCACTTGGCTACTCCGGTTGGAGTGCAGGCCAATTAGAAAGTGAGCTGGTCGAAAACTCTTGGCTCACCATTGAAGCGACGCCTGAAATTATCTTTAATACACCAATCAACGAGCGTTGGAAGAAAGCGGTCGAAAAGCTGGGTATCGACCCAAGTCACCTTTCAGCAGACTCTGGACATGCTTAGTCCAAATATACAGTTACATTAGATAGAGACACCTTATGTCACGCACAATTATGGCTTTTGACTTTGGAACCAAAAGCATTGGTAGCGCTATTGGCCAAGAAATTACTGGTACAGCTTCCCCATTAAAAGCCTTTAAAGCCAATGACGGTATTCCAAACTGGGACGATATCGAAAAGCAAATCAAAGAGTGGCAACCAGATTTGCTAGTGGTCGGTTTACCGACCGATCTGCATGGTAAAGACCTTGAGACCATAACCCCTCGTGCACGAAAATTTGCTAAGCGTCTGCAAGGCCGATACGGATTGCCTGTTGAACTGCATGATGAGCGTTTATCTACTGCAGAAGCTCGTGCGGAGTTGTTCAGCATGGGCGGCTACAAAGCCCTATCGAAAGGTAATGTTGACTGCCAGTCAGCAGTGGTGATTCTAGAAAGCTGGTTTGAAGCCCTTTGGGGTGAGTAAACACTTCAAGCACAATGAAAAAAGGTTGGCTCCTGCCAACCTTTTTTGTTTCTGGATTGGATTAATCCATATCGATCTTAACGTTCGCCAAACTGCCCGTAGAGAATGCTTCACCACGCTGCGTTTTCAACATCAAGCGCAGATCATTCGCTGAGTCGGCACTATGTAGTGCATCCTCTTCGCTGATCTTACCTTGCATCACTAACTTATAGAGAGATTGATCGAACGTCAGCATACCAAACTCATTTGAACGAGCCATGGTTGACTTCAACTCATGTAAATCTCCTCGACGAATCAAATCCGACACACGTGGGCTATTTAGCAAGATCTCAAATACACCATGACGTCCCTGCCCATTTTTATCTCGGATCAGCTGCTGACCAACCACGCCTTTTAGGTTCATCGACAAATCGAACAAGAATTGTTCTTTTTGATCTTTCGGTACCAAGTGAAGAATGCGCTCTAATGCTTGGTTGGCATTATTGGCGTGCAACGTTGCCATACACAGGTGACCCGTTTCGGCGAAGGTCATCGCGTATTCCATTGTTTCACGGCTACGGATCTCACCAATCAAAATCATATCTGGTGCTTGGCGCAGCGAGTTTTTAAGCGCAACTTCATAGCTTTCCGTATCTAACCCAACTTCGCGTTGAGTCACGATACAGCGCTTGTGTTCATGCACGAATTCGATCGGATCTTCGACCGTCAAAATGTGCCCGGTTTTATTGCTGTTTCGATAGCCTGTCATCGCCGCCATGGTGGTCGATTTACCCGATCCAGTAGCACCGACCACCAGCACCAAACCACGCTTAGCTATTGCCAAATCTTGCAACACTAACGGTAACTTTAACTGCTCAAAAGTGGGAATATTGGTTTCAATACGACGAATCACTGCGCCTGGTAACTCGCGTTGAAAAAAGGCACTCACACGGAAGCGGCCACAATCTCTCACAATGGCAAAATTCGACTCGCGACTTTTACGAAATTCCTGACGCCGATCTGGTTCCATAGCGCTGTCGAGTAATGCAGCCACATCGCTCTCGGTAAGTTTTTCCCCTTGCGGACGCAATTCGCCATCCACACGAAATAGAATTGGCGCTCCAACCGTGATGTAAAGATCCGACGCTTTCAGCGCCAGCATGCCTTCGAGAAATTTATCTAGATCCATCTTCCGTATTCACCATTATCTGTATGAACGTTACGAGAATTGCTGCACTTCTAATCCGATCTTACTATCGACCTCTTCACGAGCAACCATGCCTTGCGCCATTAACTGACGAGCATTTTGCTCCATGGTTTGCATGCCGTGAGCCGCACCTGTTTGAATGATCGAATACATCTGCGCGACTTTGTCTTCGCGGATCAAGTTACGAATCGCAGGCGTTGCCATCATAATTTCATGGCATGCAATACGGCCACCACCATTACGCTTCAGAAGCTTTTGCGCGATAACCGAACGAAGGGACTCAGATAGCATCGAGCGGACCATATCTTTATCACTACCAGGAAAAACATCGATAATACGGTCAATGGTTTTTGCCGCCGAGCTGGTGTGCAACGTCCCGAAAACTAAGTGACCCGTTTCTGCCGCCGTTAAGGCAAGGCTGATGGTTTCTTTGTCACGCATCTCACCAACCAGAATAACGTCTGGGTCTTCGCGCAATGCACTACGCAAAGCATTTTGGAAACTATGGGTGTCACGGTGAACTTCACGCTGGTTGATCAAACATTTATTGTTGTTGTGAACAAATTCAATCGGATCTTCAATTGTGAGTACGTGCTTGTTGTGATTACGGTTAATGTAGTCAACAATGGCTGCTAAGGTCGTCGATTTACCTGAACCTGTTGGGCCAGTGACCAGAACTAAGCCTTTTTCAGCGTTCGCAATTTTTTTGAAGATCTCTGGCGCTTCTAGCTCTTCCAGAGTTGGAATGCTACTTGGAATGGTACGGAATACTGCCGCACAACCGCGAGATTGGTTGAAAGCGTTGACACGGAAACGGCCAACGTTATGCAACTCAAAAGAGAAATCGACTTCGAGTTTTTCTTCGAATTCACTGCGTTGGGCATCGTTCATGATTTCGAAAACCAAACGATGCACTTCTTGGTGTGTAAACGCTGGAATGCCTAGTTTTCTCACATCCCCATCAATACGAACCATTGGTGGGACACCTGCAGAAAGATGTAGATCCGAGGCATTATGTTTTACACTAAAATCCAGTAACTCAGTGATATCCATTTAAAATCCTTAAGTCTAAAGTACAGCTATGAGTAGTATTCAACAAAATATTGAACATATCACCTCTCAAATTCGATATGACGAGCAAAAATGTGGTCGAACTCCAGAGTCAGTGCAACTTCTAGCGGTAAGCAAAACTAAACCTGTCGAGGCAATTCTCGAAGCCTACCAAGCGGGACAAACCGCCTTTGGTGAAAACTACGTTCAAGAGGGCGTCAGTAAAGTTCAGCACTTTGCCGTGCATTATCCAGATAATCGAATCGAATGGCACTTCATTGGCCCGATTCAATCGAATAAATCGCGACTTGTTGCTGAACATTTCGATTGGGTTCACACCATCGATCGAACCAAGATTGCTCAACGCCTGAATGATCAGCGGCCAAGCGAACTTAAACCGCTACAAGTTCTGATTCAGGTTAACACCAGTGGTGAGGTATCTAAATCTGGCGTCACTGAAGCGGAAGTATTCGAGCTGGCGGAGTTGATTTCTCGCCTACCCAACCTCACTTTAAGAGGGTTGATGTCGATTCCTGCCAACGTGTCTGACTACGAATCACAACTCCGTGAATTTCAGAAGTTGGCTACGTTGAAGCAAACACTCGAAGCACAGTTCCCAGAAATCGATACATTATCAATGGGAATGAGTGGTGATATGACCGCTGCAATCGAAGCTGGTAGTACAATGGTTCGTATTGGAACCGCTATTTTCGGCGCACGAGACTACAGCTAAATCAACAAAACGCTCACTCGCGACATAAGTTATGTCGCCAATCGTTAGAGCGTAAATGCGCAATCATCTTACTCGCCAATAGGAGCAGTAAGTAACAGCGGCGCCATTATACACCTGAGCGCACAACAAATTCTAAATATCATGATGGAAATCAGACAAATGGAACATAAAAAAATCGCCTTCATTGGTGCTGGCAACATGGTGAGAGCCATTGTTTCCGGCTTGGTTGCTAACGGATACCCAGCGCAAAACATTACCGCGACGGCTCCTTCAGAGGCTCGTCGCCTTCTGCTAGAACAAGATTTTGGCATCCGTACCACCAGCGATAACATCCAAGCTGCGACCGAGGCGGATGTGGTGGTATTGTCTGTAAAACCGCAAATGATGGCGGATGTCTGTAAACCACTGCAATCGATCGATTTCACTAATAAACTGGTGATTTCTATTGCCGCAGGCATCAACTGTTCACGATTGGATGATATGCTAGCCACCAAATTGAACTTGGTTCGTGTTATGCCAAATACGCCATCACAACTTGGGTTGGGTATGAGTGGGTTGTTCGCACCAACTCATGTAACCGAGCACGACAAAGCTTTTGCCGCAGAGTTAATGGAAGCGGTCGGTAAAGTATGTTGGGTTGAGCAAGAGTCTGGCATCAATAATGTGATTGCCGCAGCGGGCAGTGCTCCAGCATACTTCTTCCTGTTTATGGAAGCGATGCAAGCAGAAGCGATTGCGCAAGGCTTTGATAAAGAGACCGCTCGACTATTGGTTCAGCAAGCTGCACTGGGCGCGGCCAGTATGGTGGTTAGCAACCCAGAAACTGAGCTATCGACCCTGCGTGAGAACGTAACATCGAAAGGTGGGACAACGGCAGAAGCACTGCGTACATTCAACGAACATCAACTTTCAGATATTGTCGCTAAAGCCATGCAAGCTGCTGTGGCTCGCGCGGAAGAAATGGAAAAACTGTTTTAATTATTTGGATGAACTCCGTTTAGTATCATCCATCACTTGTTAAGGGTACCTTATGAATTCAATGAGTTTTCTCATCTCAACCCTATTTGACCTGTACATCATGGTCGTAATTTTGCGAATTTGGTTGCAAGCTGCGCGCGCAGACTTCTACAACCCATTCTCGCAATTTATAGTAAAAGCGACTCAGCCGGTCATTGGTCCACTGCGCCGCGTTATCCCTTCAGTGGGGAATATTGACCTAGCAACCGTGTTGTTTGCTTACGTGTTGTGTGTGCTTAAATTTGTCGTGCTTATCCTAATAGCTTCGAACGGTTCCGTCTCTTTCAGCGCTGACTTCTTATTCTTGGGCTTATTATCATTAATCAAAGCCGCAGGTGGCCTATTGTTCTGGGTACTATTGATCCGTGCAATTTTGAGCTGGGTAAGCCAAGGCCGCAGCCCTATCGAGTACGTATTCCATCAACTGACCGAGCCAATGTGCGCTCCAATCCGTCGTATTCTTCCGGCTATTGGTGGTCTTGATTTAAGCGTACTGGTGTTATTTATCGGCTTGCAGTTCGCGAACTTCTTAATGGGCGATATCATTGGTCCAATTTGGTTCCAGCTATAATGTCAGCTGCAGTTTGGCAAGATGGTGAGGACATCATCCTGAAGCTCTATATTCAACCTAAAGCTAGCCGCGATAAAATCGTTGGCTTGCATGGTGAAGAGCTAAAAATCGCCATTACTGCTCCACCTGTCGATGGCAAAGCTAATGCGCACCTAACTAAGTTCTTAGCCAAGCAGTTTAAAATCGCTAAGGGCTTGGTTCACATAGAAAAAGGTGAATTAGGACGGCACAAACAAATTCGGATAGAATCGCCTACCCAGATACCGACAGAAATTAAAGCCATCTTATGATGGCTTTTTATTTACGATTTTGTACCACACTTACTAATACCAACGACTGAGTACGCATTTTTTACCCCCTGACCAAGGTAAAATTGCAGCTATGGTTGTTTTATAACAAGTGCTTTGAGGAAGTAACAATGAGCAAATGGATTACCGCATTACTGATTAGCCTGTTGTCGTTACCAAGCTTCGCCGATCAGTTTAAAAATATGAAAGATATCGAAGTACACTATGTCGCGTTTAACTCAACATTCCTAACACCCAAAGTCGCACGTAGCTACGATATCAAACGTAATGGATACCTCGCTGTGGTTAATATTAGCGTGTTAGATAGAGCTTCATTGGGTAAGCCAGCATTAGAAGCAAAAATTGCTGGACGCGCGAAGAACCTTATCGGCCAAACTCAGACCTTGACCTTTCGTGAAGTCAAAGAAGGCAATGCGATATACTATTTAGCCGAACTGCCAATTACCCACGAAGAAACTTTTACTTTCGATATTGACGTAAAAGCTGGAAACAAAGGCTCAGGTAAGCTTAAATTCACCCAGAAGTTTTATGTTGAAGAGTAATTGGGTTGTGATGTTCCAAAAGCTTTTGGATCTAAGCAGGCTAAAAACCACTTATTAGTTAAAGAATATCTAGAGGAGAACGATTTGTTCTCCTCTATCACTATTAAAAGAGATTCCCATGAAAAAAATTGTGCTAGCAACTGGTAACCAAGGCAAAGTTCGTGAAATGGCAGATTTATTGTCTGACTTCGGCTTTGAAGTATTAGCGCAAAGTGAATTCAATGTATCGGAAGTAGCTGAAACGGGTACAACTTTCATTGAAAACGCAATCATTAAAGCTCGCCATGCCGCACAAGAAACAGGGCTTCCTGCCATTGCAGACGACTCTGGATTAGAAGTCGATTTCTTAAAAGGCGCTCCGGGCATTTACTCTGCACGTTACGCAGGCGAGAGCGCATCTGATCAAGAGAATCTAGAAAAATTGCTAGCGGCAATGGAAGGCGTACCAGAAGCAGAGCGTACAGCACGTTTCCACTGCGTATTAGTCCTCATGCGTCACGAGAACGACCCAACGCCTATCGTCTGTCACGGTAAATGGGAAGGCCGAATTCTAACTGAAGCACACGGTAAAAATGGCTTTGGCTACGACCCAATCTTCTTTGTTCCTGAAGACAACTGTGCGTCAGCCGAACTTGAACCTGCACGTAAGAAACAACTGTCTCACCGCGGTAAAGCGCTCAAGTCGTTGTTTGCTCAACTGTCTGAGCAAGTGTCTCAGTAATCACGAGCGAATTAGACCATGTTAACGCCCCCAGCACTCAGCTTGTATGTACACATCCCGTGGTGTGTGCAAAAGTGCCCGTATTGCGACTTTAACTCTCACGCGCTCAAAACCGAGATTCCAGAAGAAGAGTACATCAGTGCCCTTTTAGAAGATTTGGATACCGACATTGAGAAATACCGACTTAACGAAGCGCCACGTCCACTGCATTCAATCTTCATTGGTGGTGGTACGCCGAGTTTGATTTCGGCAGAAGGCATCGAGCGTCTACTTAAGGGCATTGAAGCGCGTATTCCGTTCAAGCCTGAAATCGAAATCACCATGGAAGCGAATCCAGGCACCATCGAAGCAGAGCGTTTTGTTGGCTACCGTAAAGCCGGGGTAACGCGTATCTCTATCGGCGTGCAAAGCTTTGAGCAACAAAAGCTTGAGCGTTTGGGGCGTATTCACGGCCAAGACGAAGCCGTCAACGCTGCTCAGCTGGCGCACCAAATCGGTTTGAACAGCTTTAACCTCGATCTCATGCACGGCTTACCTGATCAAAGCATCGAACAAGCCTTGGCAGATTTGGACAAAGCGATTGAGTTGGCACCGCCGCACTTGTCTTGGTATCAGCTGACCATCGAACCAAACACCATGTTCTACTACAAGCCACCAACGCTACCTGACGATGATGACTTGTGGGATATTTTCGAGCTCGGACACCAAAAACTTGCAGCCGCGGGTTATGTGCAATATGAAATCTCCGGTTACAGCAAGCCGGGCTATCAGTGTCAGCACAACCTCAACTACTGGCGCTTTGGTGATTACCTTGGTATCGGTTGTGGCTCTCATGGCAAACTCAGTTTTACCGACGGACGTATTATTCGAACGACAAAGGTAAAACACCCGCGAGGCTATTTAGCGGCTTATCAAAATATGGTCAAACCTTATCTGCATACGGAACATGTCGTCGCGGATGAAGATCGTCCATTCGAGTTCTTTATGAACCGATTCCGCTTAATCGAAGCCTGTCCGAAGCAAGATTACGTGGACACCACGGGCTTACCACTTAGTACGATTCAAGAAACCATCAGCTGGGCGATAGAAATGGGCTACCTGAGTGAAACGCCTACCCACTGGCAAATTACTGAAAAAGGGAAGCTCTTCCTTAATGATTTGCTCGAAGCCTTTATGGCCGAAGAAAGCGAAGAGTAACGCAACCCCAAAACAAAAAAAGCCTCTCAATTGAGAGGCTTTTTATTTAGAAACTGTGCCGTCCTAAATAAGGTTGACACATTTCTAATATTAGAAAATTGAACGGCCAATTCGCTCTGAGAGCAGCTCAAGCGCCTTAGTACCCGCAAGCGAGTTACCTGAAGGATCAAGCTCTGGAGACCATACTGAAATGGTCATTTCACCAGGTACTACCGCGATAATGCCACCACCAACACCAGACTTACCAGGCATACCAACGCGATAAGCAAACTCGCCCGCGCCATCATACAAGCCACACGTTGCTAACAGTGCATTAAGTTGTTTGGTTTGCACAGGAGAAACTACAGGCTTACCCGTTTGTACCGATGTGCCCTTGTTTGCTAAATAGCTAAACGTTTTAGCCAAATCGACGCAACTCATCTTCAGCGCACAAGCGTGGAAGTAATTTTGTAGTACTGGAATCACTTCATTTTCGAAGTTGCCAAACGAACGCATGAGATATGCAATCGCCGCATTACGGTCACCATGCATCATTTCGGATGCCGCAACGACTTTGTCATACACAATATGGGTATCACCAGAAAGCTGACGCACAAATTCCAACAGGCGCTGACGAGGCGCAGATAAGCGAGTTTGTAACAAATCCGCCACTACTATCGCTCCAGCATTTATAAATGGATTACGAGGAATACCTTGCTCCATTTCTAGCTGGATTAGCGAATTAAATGCCTGCCCCGAAGGCTCTTTTCCCACTCGAGACCAAATTTCTTCTTGCTTGTACAAGCACATCGCTAACGTCAAGCTCAATGCTTTTGAAATAGATTGGATAGAGAAAGGTTCATCGGCATCACCCGCCTTAATAACCTCACCTTCGTTGGTGTATACCGCAATACCTAACTTGTTGCTGGGTACTTTTGCCAGAGCAGGAATGTAATCAGCCACTTTACCTTGGCCGATTAAAGGGCGTACTTCCGCCAAAATATCTGTCAAAATTTCCACTGTCGGTTTCATTCTCTACCTTCTATTTACAAGAGAACTCGTTGAGCTCAGAGGTAAAAAAAGCCAACGTGTCGTTGGCTTTTCCATAGGGTTCGTTCGACTCAAGTCGATTATGGTTTTACTGCCACAATAATATTGCGGTTGATAGATTGATCAACACGGTGAAGATAACCGATGTAAGGCTCTTCTGAAAGTACCTTCCAACCTTGCTCTTCAAATAATGCCGCGACATCTTTCCATTTCAATGTGAATTCATTGAAAGACAACACCACTGAACCTTGCTTTTTCAATACCACTTTCCATGCAGGCAGAGCCTCTTTTAAAAGCTCTAGTGGGCTGCGGTTCAGTTTGCTGTCCTTGGCATTTTTGCTGCCGTGCTGCACGCCATAAGGCAGATCAGACACCATCACATCAACTGAGTTCTTTTTCACGACTTGATCAGCGATACGAGTATCAGCCGAATACAGCTTCATAAACTGAAGATTGCCTTGGTTGTAATCTTCTTTATTTGCTGCAGCTTCAACCACGAAACCATCCGCCACTTTCTTGCCACCCGCAGTGCGCTTTTCTTTGCTCACTTTGTGCTTAAAGCGGCCACTCTTCATGAACTTAACAATAAAGGTCTGGATCTCTTGCACCCACTTGGCGTTGATCTCAACCCCTACCACGTTCAAACCGTGGATCAAGCCTTCAAATAAGGTTGTACCTTTACCACACATTGGATCCATTAAGGTCAGTTGTTCACTTCCCGTATTGGACGCACTAATGCCGATATTCACCATCAAACGGGTAAACTGCTCGTTTGTTTTCCCGGTGTAGCGCAAAATCTGACTCATACTTTCCGGGAAAGTGTTAAATACGGGCGCTTGAACTGGTCGAAGTAAACCATCTTCGCGCACTTCAAATAGCGCATAGTAAATCGAAGAGGCTGCGATTCTTCGCGCCTGCTCATCGGTTAGCGCTTCCTGACAAGAAAACACCAACGCAGCAGGTAAGCCAACGTCTTTACTACCAATTTCTGTCACATCCACGCCTTGTGAAGCTAAAATTGCTTTTAGCTCAGAACAGGCAATGGTCATTGCGCTATCAAAGTAAATTCGGTTATGACCCGGATTCGCTAATATCGCGTAATGGTACATCCCATGAACTCCTCTGGTTACGCAATACGCTTATATTTGATATCCCAAACACCGTGACCAAGACGGTGACCACGAGCTTCAAACTTCGTTAGCGGGCGATCGTCTGGACGCGGAACGAAATCACCATCTTTAGCAATGTTTTCGAAACCTGGCGCTTGGTTCATCACTTCAATCATGTGCTCTGCGTAGTTTTCCCAGTCGGTCGCCATGTGGAAAATACCTTCATTAGGGATAAGCTTCTCACGCACCATTTCCGCAAAACCTAATTGAACAATACGACGCTTGTGGTGACGCTTCTTATGCCAAGGGTCTGGGAAGAACAATTGTAGTGTCGATAAGCTGCCATTTGGGATCATGTGTTCGAATACTTCTACCGCATCGTGACACATTACACGCAGGTTAGTAATTCCCGCTTCGCGAGCATCGGCAAGACAAGCACCAACGCCTGGGCTATGAACTTCGATACCGATGAAGTTTTTCTCTGGCGCGTTCTTTGCCATTTCAACCAATGAAGCACCCATACCAAAACCGATCTCAAGCACTACTGGGTTATCGTTGCCAAACACCTCTTTCCAATCGAGAAGTTCAGCTTTGAAGTCAATACCCATCGTAGGCCAGCATTCATTCATCGCGCTCTCTTGACCTTTAGTCAAACGCCCTTCACGGCGTACAAAGCTGCGGATTTTGCGGATCAGCTTTCCGTCTTCGTTGTATTCGTTAGTGGTTACTTCACTCATTGATTTTGCCTGCACATTGATTAATCAAAGCGGGGATTATCCAAAGAATTTACTTAGGTGCAAGTATTTGTTGAGCTCTTGGTCTATGGCAACCAAAAAGCAACGACACACCTCTTTATATCCCTACTGTTTATCCGTTGTACTTCTTGCCCATTATGTGGTGCAATTTTGCACCTAACCAATAATAGAATACAGAGCAAGTCGTGACACCTTTCGCCAGTGCCATCCTAGAATGGTATGACGCATATGGAAGAAAAGATCTTCCGTGGCAACAAAATAAGACCGCATACAGTGTCTGGTTGTCTGAAATTATGCTTCAGCAAACTCAGGTCACTACGGTTATTCCGTATTACCAACGTTTCTTGGAACGCTTTCCAACCGTGATCGATCTTGCCAATGCTGAGCAAGATGAAGTCCTACACCTTTGGACTGGCTTAGGGTATTACGCCCGAGCCCGTAACCTTCACAAAGCAGCACAAGAGGTCGCCTCTACATACAATGGTGAGTTTCCTCTTGATATAGAGAAAATGAACGCCCTACCGGGGATTGGTCGCTCTACCGCTGCCGCCATTTTATCGTCTGTGTATAAACAACCACACGCGATTCTTGATGGTAACGTGAAGCGCACCCTATCCCGCTGTTTCGCAGTTGCAGGATGGCCAGGACAAAAAAAGGTTGAAAACCAGCTGTGGGAAATTGCCGAAACGCATACCCCACAAGCGGATGTAGATAAGTATAACCAGGCAATGATGGACATGGGCGCAATGGTCTGCACACGCAGCAAACCCAAATGTAGCCTCTGCCCTGTTGCTGATCTGTGTGTGGCAAAGCAACAAGGTAATGTGCTCGACTACCCGGGCAAAAAACCGAAGAAAGATAAGCCAATCAAGCAAACTCGTTTCGTGATGCTTCACCACAACACCGAAAATGGTCATGAGGTGTGGTTGGAGCAAAGACCACAAACAGGCATTTGGGGTGGCTTATTCTGCTTCCCACAAACCGAACATGTGGATGCAGAAAGCGACATTGAATTGCTACTGGATCAACGCGGCATTCAAGCCAGCAATATCAAACAGAAGCAAACACTGATTACCTTTCGTCATACATTCAGCCATTACCACCTAGATATCACGCCAATTTTGATTGATTTATCAAAGCAACCGGACGTGATAATGGAAGGCAACAAAGGTCTTTGGTATAACTTATCTAAACCTGAAGAAGTCGGTTTAGCCGCGCCAGTAAAACTATTGCTGGAAACGCTACCCCACGAACTTCGTTAATTGAATACAAGGAGTCATTATGAGCCGCACTGTATTTTGTGCTCGACTAAAGAAAGAAGGCGAAGGTCTAGACTTTCAACTTTACCCTGGTGAACTAGGTAAACGCATTTTCGACAACATCTCGAAAGAAGCGTGGGCTCAGTGGCAACACAAACAAACCATGTTGATCAACGAGAAGAAACTCAACATGATGGATCCAGAACACCGCAAACTGATCGAAACAGAAATGGTAAATTTCCTCTTTGAAGGAAAAGACGTTCATATCGAAGGTTACACACCGCCGAGCGAATAAAGTCGCTTGAGTTAAACAATGACATCACAACCATTTGTGGTGTCATTTTTCTATTACCTTCAATAACTCTGATACTTATGAAAAAAATTGTCTTTATCGCTGCCGCACTTTTAATGGCAGGCTGTAGCCGTGAATTCGTCGAAAAGATTTATGACGTCAACTACGAGCCAACAAACCGTTTTGCCAATAACTTAGCTGAGCTACCAGGACAATTTGAAAAAGACACTGCGGCGCTAGATGCCTTAATCAATAGCTTTTCAGGCAATATTCAAAAGCGCTGGGGTAAAAAAGAAGTCAAGTACGCTGGCAAGAGTAATTACGTTAAGTACATCGATAACTACCTTAGCCGCGCCGAGGTCGACTTTCGCAAAGGCGTGATCACGATAGAGACCGTATCACCGACCGAGCCCCAAAAACACCTAAAAGACGCGATTGTCACCACCTTATTAACACCAGACGATCCCGCGCACGTCGACTTGTTCTCCTCTAAAGGTATCACGTTAGAGGGGCAACCATTCCTGTATAAACAAGTTGTCGACCAAGACAATAAGCCAATTCAATGGTCTTGGCGGGCAAACCGATTTGCGGAATACCTCATCGCAAATAAAATAAAAACCAAAAATGTAGATTTCAAGAAAGCGTATTATGTCGAAATTCCCATGGTTGAAGACCACTTTTCAACACGCAGCTACCAATACGCCGATATCGTGCGTCGAGCTTCCAAGAAATACGACATTCCAGAAGACTTGATATACGCCATTATTAAAACCGAGAGCAGTTTCAACCCATACGCGGTAAGTTGGGCAAATGCATATGGCCTAATGCAAGTTGTACCTAAAACCGCGGGACGAGATGTGTTCAAACTCGTGAAAAAGCGCTCGGGCCAACCAAGCCCTGAATATTTGTTTAATCCAGAAAACAACATAGATACTGGTACTGCGTATTTCTATATCTTAAAAAATCGTTATTTAAGAGAAGTCCGCCACCCTACCTCTCTCGAGTACAGCATGATTTCAGCTTACAATGGCGGTACTGGAGGAGTTTTAAACACATTTCATCGCAGTGATCGCAAACGCGCAATGCAAGATCTTAATTCATTGCAACCCAACCAAGTTTATTGGGCGTTAACCAAGAAACACCCGAACGCAGAAGCGCGTCGCTACCTAGAAAAAGTTACAAATTTCAAAAAGGAATTTAACTCGAAGCAAACTTTGTAGTGACAGTTGAATAAAAAGCGTTCGAACAACCACTTTTTTGAAATTATTTAAAAAAAGTGGTTGACGCAACGCGGGAAAATCCGTTTAATAGCGCTCCGTTGCCCGGATAGCTCAGTCGGTAGAGCAGAGGATTGAAAATCCTCGTGTCGGTGGTTCGATTCCGCCTCCGGGCACCACAATTTGATTTGTTGGTGTCTTAACGAAATGTTATAACACGGACAAAAGCACAAAGAATAAAGTGTGCCGACTTAGCTCAGTAGGTAGAGCAACTGACTTGTAATCAGTAGGTCACCAGTTCGATTCCGGTAGTCGGCACCATTCTTTTGCCTCGATAGCTCAGTCGGTAGAGCAGAGGATTGAAAATCCTCGTGTCGGTGGTTCGATTCCGCCTCGAGGCACCATATCTGGTGCACTTGCTTCATAAGCAAGACACAAAAAAGAATAGTTCCTCCTTAGCTCAGTTGGTAGAGCGACGGACTGTTAATCCGCAGGTCGCTGGTTCGAGCCCAGCAGGAGGAGCCAATTTCTAGAATCTTACTTAAGTGAGATTTTAAAAACTGAAGAGATAATCTCTTCTAGAAAGAATACAGTGTGCCGACTTAGCTCAGTAGGTAGAGCAACTGACTTGTAATCAGTAGGTCACCAGTTCGATTCCGGTAGTCGGCACCATTCTTTTGCCTCGATAGCTCAGTCGGTAGAGCAGAGGATTGAAAATCCTCGTGTCGGTGGTTCGATTCCGCCTCGAGGCACCATATCTGGTGCACTTGCTTCATAAGCAAGACACAAAAAAGAATAATTCCTCCTTAGCTCAGTTGGTAGAGCGACGGACTGTTAATCCGCAGGTCGCTGGTTCGAGCCCAGCAGGAGGAGCCACTTTTAAAGCCGCATCACTTGATGTGGCTTTTTTGTATCTGCTTTATACGTCATTTCTCACTTTCCCATTTATCTGCACTTCATTTCTAAACATCAGCGAACATTAAATCCTTTCTTCAAAAATACTTATTTCACGCTAAAAATTTAATCCTCATCGTAATTTCAATACGCATTAGTATCCGAGCATATTTATCTTCACTAAGATGCCCAAGTTATTACATTTCTTCTTTTAGCTATGCCTTGCATAGTGATAACACTTTATTTGTGAGCTAAATATGAAACTAAAAACTCAAGCCTATTTATTATCTGCGATCATATTGCTAGCTCTCCTAGCTCTGACCGCAACGGGCTTATGGACACTTCGCGTCGCAAGTAACCTTGATAACAAAGCTCGAGTTACTGAGCTATTTAAAAGTGCGTACAGCATACTTACCGAAGTAGAAAAGATGGCTATCGAAGGCAAAATGCCGGAAGACGAAGCGAAAGCATTAGCCACTCGCCTACTTCGTAACAATATCTACAAAGACAACGAATACGTTTATGTCGCAGATGAAAATATGATGTTCATCGCCGCACCACTAGACCCTCAACTGCACGGAACCAGCTTCCATGACTTTAGAGATGGCAGTGGTAATAGCGTAGGCCAACTCATTCTAGATGTATTGGGGCACAAAACAGGTCAGATCGTTGAATATACCTGGAGCCAAAAACAAGCTGATGGCAGCATTGAAGAAAAACACTCGATAGCAGAAAAAACACCACACTGGGGCTGGGTTGTCGGTACAGGTATTGGCTTTAATGAAGTTAACGCACGTTTTTGGTCGACAGCACAATGGCAGCTTGTGCTGTGTCTGATTATCGCGGGAAGTATTCTAAGTGGCCTGATCATTTCGATTCGCAAAATGCTTCATCTACTTGGTGGAGAGCCTAACGACGTGCGTAAAGCAGTTCAAGCTGTCGCTCAAGGAGACATTCAGACCAGTTTTGATACTGTGGCACCGAGAGGAAGTATCTATCGTGCCGTGCAAGATATGAGTCAATCACTAGCTACTATGGTGACAAACCTAGAGAAGTCTATGCATGCACTGCGCGCAGAGTTGTTTGCCGTAGAGGCTCGATCAAATACGATTGCCGATCTTACCGTATCTCAGCAGCAATCAACGGCGATGATTGCCACTGCGATGACTGAAATGGCATCTTCAGCCAACCATGTTGCCAATTCAGCAAGCGACACCGCAAACAATACGGACGAGGCTGACAAACAAAGCCAACATACTCGGAAACTCATTCATAACACGGTTGAAAACATTCAAGGTTTAGCTTCTCAATTAAATACTGCGAGTAAAGCGGTCGCCGATCTAGATCAGGATGTAAATAATATTGTAAAAGTGCTCGATGTGATTGGTGATATTGCAGAGCAAACAAACCTATTGGCACTCAATGCAGCCATTGAAGCAGCACGTGCTGGAGAACAAGGCCGAGGCTTCGCAGTCGTTGCTGATGAGGTACGCAACCTAGCAGGACGCACACAAGACAGCACAAAAGAGATTCAGTATATGATCTCCAATCTGCAAGAAGGCTCTCGCAATGCCATTCACACAATGGAAATATGTGCAGAAACCAGTGAAAGCACTGTTACAGAGTCTAAGAATGCCTCTGAAGCTCTACAGCAAATTGTAACGGCGTTAGAATCTATCACCACAATGAGCCAGCAGATCGCTACTGCTGCCGCTGAGCAGACGCAGGTTAGCGATGATATTGCGCTACGCATAAACCTTATCGAGGAAAGCGGAGGCCAACTCAACTCTGTCGTAACCGAGAGCCAATCAAATACTCAAAGTTTAGCTTCACTAGCGAATGAGCTAGAAGGTTGGGTAAACAAGTTCTCAGTAAAGCACTAGTTTAAAGTCAATTGTTCAATAAAAAGCACGTTTTCAGACGTGCTTTTTTGTTTTTATCGCCTTTATTTTGCAAGTGAACACACTATCAATGTTAAAACATCGCTTAAAGCATGGCGCATTGCTGCTAAAAACGCATAAAAACAGCCCACTCCGAGCACAAATTCATCAAACGATATTTTATTTTAATTTTATTGTTGACCTGAAAGCCGAAAAGCCTTTTAATACACCTCGTCGCCCGGATAGCTCAGTCGGTAGAGCAGAGGATTGAAAATCCTCGTGTCGGTGGTTCGATTCCGCCTCCGGGCACCACAATTTATTAATTGTTGGTGCTTAGCACGAACAATGTTAAAGAATAAAATGTGCCGACTTAGCTCAGTAGGTAGAGCAACTGACTTGTAATCAGTAGGTCACCAGTTCGATTCCGGTAGTCGGCACCATTTATTCTCTTAAAAAGACAATTCCTCCTTAGCTCAGTTGGTAGAGCGACGGACTGTTAATCCGCAGGTCGCTGGTTCGAGCCCAGCAGGAGGAGCCATTTTTCATTATTAAGTTAATAACTTATTAATGACATTGTGCCGACTTAGCTCAGTAGGTAGAGCAACTGACTTGTAATCAGTAGGTCACCAGTTCGATTCCGGTAGTCGGCACCACTTATTAAAATTTGTTCCTCCTTAGCTCAGTTGGTAGAGCGACGGACTGTTAATCCGCAGGTCGCTGGTTCGAGCCCAGCAGGAGGAGCCATATTAGAAAAAGCCGCATCACTTGATGCGGCTTTTTTGTATTAGTTTAAAGCTAAGCTCTCTCCTACTACCCCATAACGAAATAACATAAGCGCTTTGATTATTAAAAACCGCTTACCGCAAGCTAACTATCGACTCACTAAGTAACCAGAAAATATTAACCACAAACGCGCGTGGCAAATGGTATGCCTTTCTGACCCGTCCTGATATGGGTTGACACTTTTTAACTAAAACGCTCGATGTACTTCATCGGGCGTTTTGTATTTTAAAGCCGTATGAGGCCTCATTTGATTATAGATATCTACGGACTCTGCTACCATC
>NZ_JAKKCS010000022.1:0-76954 GCF_021728075.1 Vibrio sp. D54
ATGGTAGCAGAGTCCGTAGATATCTATAATCAAATGAGGCCTCATACGGCTTTAAAATACAAAACGCCCGATGAAGTACATCGAGCGTTTTAGTTAAAAAGTGTCAACCCATATCAGGACGGGTCATTGATGTATTTACCCTTGTTGGGTGTGCTGGCACTTACGGTTGGCACATTGCAATTTCACACCACTGGCGAGTTTCTTCTCCACCAACAAAGTAAAACCACATTCTTCGCATCGCCCCTTGACCGGAGCAAGGTTCACAGCAAATTTGCATTTAGGGTAGTTATCACACGCGTAGAATGTTTTGCCAAATCGGGTTTTACGCTCAACCAAATGTCCTTTGCCACATTCAGGGCAAGCGTGTTGCTCTTGTGACTGCGCCTCTGGCTCTGGTTGATTAATCGACTCAATATGATGACAAGCCGGGTAATGGCTACAACCAACGAACATACCGTAGCGCCCTTGGCGGAGAACCAACTCATTGCCACACTCAGGACAAGGCACACCCAACTCTTTCACGATGTGACCATCATTGCTGTGTAGCGGTTTAATGTAATCACAGCTTGGGTAATGGTTACAGCCGAGAAATGGGCCATGTTTTCCGTGCTTGAGAGTCAGCTCACCACCACATTTTGGACACGGCTCGTGCTCCAAAGCGTGTTCATGGGCAGAGAAAAGGGTGTTGTCGATTTTACTACTCATACTTACCGTTTCGTGAAAAACACACAAAAAGACAAGCTCGCGTTTATTCTGGCTAAACTCGAACTTGCCCAGATGGTTAGTGAAGAATCCCTTGTTCCTTGGTGTACAACAGCTCTTCCATTAGCGTGTAAGCGTTTTCGTTGCCAGGCACATTAAACAGCACCATCAGAATGATCCATTTGAGGTCTTCAAGCTCAAACTCACTCGTTTCTAATCCCATCACTCGGTCAATCACCATTTCGCGAGTTTCTGTGGTTAACACATTGATTTGCTCGAGAAACAATAGAAATCCTCGGCATTCCAAATCTAAACGCTGCATCTCTTTCGCTGTGTAGATACGAGTTGATGACGAAGCCATGCAAGTCGAGATTGCAGAAGAGGTGTCACTTTGCTGCAATGCGGCAAGCTCTTCTAACCAGACAAGGGCTTTGTAGATATCTTTTTGTTGGAAGCCTGCACGAAGCAACTCTTCTTCCAACTCGTCTTGTTCGACCTGTAACTCTGCATCGCTATGGATGTAGGTTTCGAATAGATACATCAGTATATCCATCATCATAGCTAGCCCCTCCCCTTTCGAATATAGCCACCTGAAACCGCAACGACATGCCCAGAGAGTTCTAACTCTAAGAGCTGCATCATGACTTCTTGGACAGGTATATTGGTCCTGTTTGCAAGAATATCAACCGGTGTAGCTTCACTTCCTACGTTAGCTAACAGCTGAGGAAATGGCAATTCTTCTTCATCATTTAACGTAGAAAATAAATCGGTACTCTGATTAATAGACCAATCAAGCAAGGACTGTATTTCATCTAAGACATCTTTCGTCTTTTCTACGAGGCAAGCGCCATGACGTATCAACTGGTTTCCACCGCAGGCATTGGGGGCATTGATTGACGCTGGCAGCGCAAATACTTCTCGACCTTGCTCAAGCGCGTAACGAGCTGTAATTAACGAGCCGCTCTTTTTCGCCGCCTCGACGACCAGTACACCAAGCGATAATCCACTAATAATACGATTACGACGCGGGAAGTTTTCTGGGCGCGGCTTGGCATTAGGCCGAAACTCAGACACCAAAGCCCCATGTTCAATAACACGTTGCGCTAAACCACGATGACGTGCCGGATAAATATTTGCTAAGCCAGATCCTAGCACCGCAATCGTCTTACCACCCGCTTGCAACGCACCATCATGCGCATGACCATCAATGCCTAAAGCGAGACCACTGGTGACAATAAAATCGTGCTGAACAAACTCTGCAGCAAACTGACGTGCATGCTGTAATCCATCAATACTCGCATTTCGGCTGCCAACCATCGCGATTTGTGGCAGAGAAAGACAAGTAGAGTTTCCTTGAACAAAAAGTAGAGGTGGCGGCGCAACGATTTGTTTGAGTTGAGGTGGATAATGCGGGTCAGTCAGTGTCAGGATATGATGATTTGTAGAAGCTTCAAGCCAGCTTAAACAAGCATCGACTTCTTTATCTGTTGAAGCCCAAGCTTGAATTTGCTTAGTTGTTAACCCAAGTTGTTGTAGCTGTTCAGGAGAGAAGTTTACGATGTTACGTGGCGTGTCTCTTGCCAGTAGCTTATTCATTTTGACGCCGCCAATGCCTGGTAAACAACTCAGTTTTAACCAGGCAGCGAGATCATCGTTATTTCGTCGATTCATCGATGGTTAATTCGTCCGCCAACGGTGACATCACCGAAATATCTTGGTTAATGGGTTTCGTACTGTTAGTGATCAGTGCCAAGCTAAAGTACTCATAAGGACGAATGACCAGCAACTCACCAACTTTGCTTTGAGGCAAAGTAATTTTCTTATCAAGCACGCCAAACTCTTTCTTGAACTCATCGCCCTCTTTGTAAACTGGGTGCGCGTCTTCTTTTAAATCAAACACACTGCCTTGCTTCAGATTGTCTGACGTGCCTTTATCAATCACCACGACTTGGTTAGTTGAACTAAAGCGAATGCCTTCGATATTACCTAGCAACTTTGCAGAACTGCCTTGTGGCGACGGCAGCGGATAGAACGTAGTCGTGAAGTCAGTATTCTCAACCGATTGATTTGGCAACGCGATATCGTTACGTAGGATTTCTTGCATTTGCGATGTAAGCTTCAAACCTGAATAATCACTCGAAGCTTCAACGAGCTCGCCTTTGGCAATCAAACGCAGCGCGGTAATCTCTTCGGACACATCGTCACGCGAAAAGGTAGCTACTGGTCGGTAAATAGCCCAACCTGTCGCGGTCTGATTGCCATTGATATACAGCACATCTTCTGCAGTCAGATACTTACTGCCTTTGCTGCTACCCATCACTTTTGCAGCATTGTTCAACGAATCTTTATCTAGCAACCGATCCGATTTGAGGTAAGGCATCACCAAACCTTCCGCGACCGTTGGTACGGCTTTCTTTTCTGTGATGCGAGCTTTCGGGCTCAGCTTCTTAACCGGTTTTAGGCTCAACACGGGCTGACCGTTAATCCACACCAAAGACAGCTTGTCTCCGGGATAAATTAAATGAGGGTTATCGATTTCCGGGTTTACTTGCCATAAACGAGGCCACAACCACGGGCTATCCAAGTACATGGCCGAAATATCCCATAGCGTATCGCCCTTCACAACTACATATGTTTGTGGCGCATCATCTTTAACAGTCAGTGGGTTCGCATCCACATTTGCTACAGCGTTGAAAGAGAAAAGTAACGGCAACGTAACACTGGCAACGTTGCGGAAAGTTCGATTCATGACCCTCGTCCTTGATCTATTAAGCAGGAACCAGAATGGAAATTGGTGCAAGGATGCTGTCATTTAGGCTATAAAATGTCTAGAATTGAGCCAACAAGGTTTGTGCTGTTTCGGCACAGTTCAATATTTCGAGTGAATATGTCTGTATTACAAGTATTAACATTCCCGGATGATCGCCTGCGCACAGTCGCAAAGCCTGTTGAAGCGGTGACACCTGAGATTCAAAAAATCGTCGATGGCATGATTGAAACCATGTACGACGAAGAAGGTATTGGCCTTGCTGCAACGCAGGTTGATATCCACAAACGTATCGTAGTGATTGATATTTCAGAAACTCGCGATGAGCCGATGGTGCTAATCAACCCTGAGATTCTGGAAAAGCGTGGCGAAGATGGCATCGAAGAAGGCTGTCTGTCGGTACCAGGTGCGCGCGCACTTGTGCCTCGCGCTGCAGAAGTTACCGTTAAAGCACTGGATCGTGATGGCAAAGAGTTCACCTTTGAAGCCGACGACCTGCTAGCGATTTGTGTTCAACACGAGCTTGATCACTTACAAGGTAAGCTGTTCGTGGATTACCTATCGCCACTGAAACGCAAACGCATTCAGGACAAGCTAGCGAAAATCAAACGCTTTAACGAGAAGCAGCAAAACGCTTAATCTCGAACCATACCAATTAGAAGGAAGTCTACCTTGAGTCAGTCTTTACGAATTGTCTTTGCAGGTACTCCGGATTTCGCCGCCCGTCACTTGGCGGCGTTGTTGTCTTCGGAGCATGAAGTCATCGCGGTTTACACAAACCCAGATCGTCCAGCGGGTCGTGGCAAAAAATTGGCTGCGCCACCGGTAAAACAACTGGCGCTAGAACACAATATCCCGGTTTACCAACCTGAAAGCTTTAAGTCCGACGAAGCGAAACAAGAACTTGCCGATCTGAACGCCGACCTCATGGTTGTCGTGGCGTACGGTATGCTGCTGCCACAAGCGGTTCTTGATACACCTAAACTGGGTTGTATCAACGTACATGGTTCTATCCTACCTCGTTGGCGTGGTGCGGCTCCAATCCAACGCTCTATTTGGGCGGGCGATGCAGAAACTGGCGTGACCATCATGCAGATGGACATCGGTCTCGACACTGGTGATATGCTGAAGATTGCAACTCTGCCAATCGAAGCGACAGATACCAGCGCTTCAATGTACGAAAAATTGGCTGAGCTTGGTCCAGAAGCCCTGATTGACTGCCTAGTAGACATTGCTGCGGGTAAAGCAGTGCCAGTGAAGCAAGACGATGAGCTAGCGAACTATGCGAAAAAGCTCAGCAAAGAAGAAGCACGCATCAACTGGAACGACGATGCGGCGCACATTGAGCGCTGCGTTCGTGCATTTAACCCATGGCCAATGAGCCACTTTGAGGCGGCAGAAAACAGCATCAAAGTATGGCAAAGCCGTGTGGCAGAGCAAACCAGTGACAAGCCAGCCGGCACCATCGTACAAGCAGATAAAACCGGTATTTATGTTGCGACAGGCAACGGCGTACTGGTGCTAGAGCAACTGCAAGTTCCTGGCAAAAAAGCCATGTCAGTTCAGGATATTCTGAATTCGCGTGCGGCTTGGTTTGAAGTTGGCACTCTGCTGGTTTAAGCCATACTAGGGGTTATTATCCCCGATTATACGAACTTTTAGAGGGCAGAGATGCCCTCCTTTACTTTAAGGTACTCATCATGAATGTTCGCGCTGCGGCTGCTAACGTCCTGTATCTTGTCGTCGACAAGGGCCACTCACTTTCAAGCGCTCTTCCAGCGGCTCAACAAACGGTACGACCTCGTGACCACGCTCTGTTACAAGAGATCTGTTACGGTGCGCTACGTTACCTCCCTCGCCTAGAAATGATCGCAAACCAATTGATGGATAAGCCGCTAAAAGGCAAACAACGTGTATTCCATCACCTAATTCTGGTTGGTATTTACCAACTGAGCTTCATGCGCATTCCTGCGCACGCAGCTGTCGGTGAAACGGTTGAAGGCACTAAAGAGCTGAAAGGTCCTCGTCTGCGTGGTTTGATTAACGCGGTATTGCGTAACTACCAGCGCAACCAAGAAGAACTCGACCAAATGGCCGTCAGCAACAACGCTGGCAAGTACGGTCACCCAAGCTGGTTACTAAAACTGCTGCAAGAGGCCTACCCACAGCAATGGGAAAGCATTGTTGAAGCGAACAACCAAAAAGCACCAATGTGGCTGCGTGTGAACCATCAACACCACACTCGTGATGAATACCTTGCGCTGCTCAAAAATGAAAACATTGATAGCACGCCACACACAGAAGCAATGGACGCCATAAAATTGGCCGCACCATGTGACGTGATGAAGCTACCTGGTTTTGAAAAAGGTTGGGTTTCGGTCCAAGATGCGGCGGCGCAGCTCTCGATCAACTATCTAAAACCACAAGACGGCGAACTGATTTTAGATTGCTGTGCAGCGCCAGGTGGCAAGACGGTGCACATTCTAGAGCGCACGTCAGGCAGTGAAGTGGTCGCGATTGACTGCGACGACACACGCTTGAAACGTGTGCATGAAAACCTGAAGCGTCTCAACCTTCAGGCAAAAGTGGTTTGCGGTGATGCGCGTAATCCACAAGAATGGTGGCAAGGCGAGCAATTTGATCGCATTTTGCTGGATGCCCCATGTTCTGCGACTGGCGTGATTCGTCGTCACCCAGACATCAAATGGCTACGTCGTGCAGACGACATCACCGCATTAGCAGAGCTGCAAAGTGAAATTTTTGATGCCATGTGGACGCAACTGAAGCCCGGCGGCACCATGGTTTACGCGACTTGTTCAATCACACCGCAAGAAAACGTGGAGCAAGTAAAAGCGTTTTTAGCACGTACCGCGGATGCGCAACTGCTGGATTCTGATCCCGACCAGCCTGGTCGTCAAATTCTACCAGGCGAAGAAGATATGGATGGTTTCTACTACGCAGTGCTAACTAAAACACACGCGTAACAGCATGCTAAATAGGGCGATTGAAGTGATTTCAATCGCCTTTTTCAGATACGAGAAAAGAGTATGAAGATCATTATTCTTGGTGCAGGTCAGGTTGGCGGCACACTAGCAGAAAACCTAGTGGGTGAAAACAACGACATCACCATCGTCGACAATAATGCCGACCGACTGCGTGAATTGCAGGACAAATACGACCTACGTGTGGTCAATGGCCATGCGAGCCATCCAGACGTGCTACACGAAGCTGGCGCGCAAGACGCTGATATGCTCGTCGCAGTAACCAACACTGATGAAACCAACATGGCCGCCTGTCAGGTCGCGTTCACTCTATTCAATACCCCAAACCGCGTTGCGCGTATTCGCTCTCCAGAATATCTGGCCGAAAAAGAAGCCCTGTTTAAATCTGGTGCTATTCCTGTTGATCACCTTATCGCACCAGAAGAACTCGTCACGAGCTACATCGAACGTCTGATCCAATACCCAGGCGCGCTGCAAGTGGTGAGCTTTGCTGAACAGAAAGTCAGCCTAGTGGCGGTGAAAGCCTACTATGGTGGCCCGTTGGTGGGTAACGCGCTGTCTGCTTTGCGTGAGCACATGCCGCACATCGATACCCGTGTGGCGGCGATTTTCCGTCAAGGCCGTCCGATTCGCCCACAAGGTACCACCATCATTGAAGCCGACGATGAAGTGTTCTTCGTTGCAGCAAGTAATCATATTCGCTCAGTGATGAGTGAGCTTCAGCGCCTAGAAAAACCGTACCGCCGCATCATGATTGTTGGCGGGGGTAACATCGGCGCAAGCTTGGCAAAACGCCTAGAGCAAACTTACAGCGTGAAGCTGATTGAGCGTAACTACCAGCGTGCAGAAAAGCTCTCTGAGCAACTAGAAAACACCATCGTGTTCTGCGGTGATGCGGCAGACCAAGAGCTTCTCTCGGAAGAGAACATCGACCAAGTCGACGTCTTCATCGCGCTGACCAACGAAGATGAAACCAACATCATGTCTGCAATGTTGGCAAAACGCATGGGCGCTAAAAAAGTGATGGTGCTGATCCAACGTGGCGCTTATGTAGACCTGGTACAAGGCGGCGTAATTGATGTAGCAATCTCACCTCAGCAAGCCACTATTTCAGCCTTGCTAACGCACGTTCGTCGCGCTGATATCGTAAACGTGTCCTCACTTCGCCGCGGTGCTGCGGAAGCGATTGAAGCCGTCGCTCACGGTGATGAAAGTACATCTAAAGTGGTTGGACGTGCAATTGGAGATATAAAACTTCCACCTGGGACCACCATTGGTGCTATCGTTCGTGGCGAAGAAGTTCTTATTGCCCACGACCGTACGGTCATCGAGCAGGATGACCATGTGGTGATGTTCCTGGTCAACAAAAAATACGTATCAGACGTCGAAGCGCTATTCCAGCCGAGTCCATTCTTCCTCTAGGATTTTCCTATGGTCAACTTACGTCCCGTACTGTTTGTTATCGGGCTAGTTTTATCCAAACTGGCCCTGTTTATGTACGTGCCGACTTTGGTCGCTTTCTTTACCGGTACGGGGGGATTCCTCGATTTCGCCCAAGCCGTTGTGATCACGCACCTTGCCGCCTTCATCTGCCTAACGATAGGTCGAACCGCCAAGTTCAAACTCAGCGTACGCGATATGTTCCTCATCACCAGTTTGGTTTGGACCATCGCGAGTGCGTTTGCCGCTTTGCCATTTGTGTTTATCAACCACATCAGCTTCACCGACGCCTACTTCGAAACGATGTCGGGTATCACCACGACGGGCTCAACGGTGCTCAGTGGCCTAGACAACATGGCGCCGAGCATATTGTTGTGGCGCTCTATTTTACAGTGGCTTGGTGGCATTGGTTTTATCGTGATGGCGGTAGCAGTGCTACCTATGCTGAATGTCGGTGGTATGAAGCTATTCCAAACCGAATCATCAGATTGGTCGGATAAAAGTAGTCCAAGAGCGAAAACGGTCGCCAAAAACATCGTAGCGGTTTATTTGATGCTAACAGGCCTATGTATTTTGGGCTACTTGATCACCGGCATGAACCTGTTCGAAGCAATCAACCATGCCTTTACTACGCTATCGACGGGTGGATACTCTACATCTGATGGGTCAATGAACCACTTCTCTAATGGCGCACATTGGGTGGCCACTACCTTTATGTTCTTAGGTGGTTTGCCGTTTTTGCTCTTTATCGCCGCATTACGTAAACGCCGTATTGATGTGTTGGTTAACGACGCTCAAGTTAGAGGATTTGCGTACCTGTTCGTATTCTCAAGCTTAGTGATTTCAGCTTGGCTAGTGATTCGAGATGGGTACACCATTTTGGATGCCCTGCGAGTGTCGATGTTTAATATTGTCTCTGTCGTCACCACAACTGGCTTTGGCTTAGAAGACTTCACCGCATGGGGCGCATTACCCACTACTCTTTTCGCATTCTTAATGATGGCGGGAGCATGCTCAGGATCAACGTCTGGCGGGATCAAAATCTTCCGCTTCCAAATTGCAATGACGCTGCTAAACAAACAAATGATGAAGTTGATTCACCCTTCTGGGGTGTTTGTACAGCGTTATAACCAGCGACCGGTGAATGATGATATTGTTCGCTCAGTGGTGGCATTTGGCTTGATGTTTTTTATCACTATTATCTTTATCGCGGGTTGTTTAAGTGCACTAGGCCTCGACCCTGTGACCAGTATTTCTGGCTCAATCACCGCCGTTGCCAATGTTGGCCCTGGTATGGGCAGTGTGATTGGCCCAACAGGCAACTTCGCGCCTCTGCCCGATACTGCCAAATGGCTCTTAAGCTTTGGGATGTTAATGGGCCGCTTGGAAATTCTGACTATTCTTGTACTGTTCTTTCCTGCGTTTTGGCGCCGCTAAGCAGACTCTAATTAAAAGGTATAACAATGAAAACATGGATTACTCTGGCGACCCTACTTGCCGCCTCATCCACATACGCCGCCGAGGTCATCACTTTAGCCGATGGTCGAGAAGTGAAGTTGAACGATGACTTTACCTGGGAATACGTCATGAAAAAACCGGCGCAGCAAGCGACGGAGACACAAACAACAGCAAGCGTAGTTGAAACAATCGCAGCTCCTGCGATTGCGACAATTCCAGTGGTAACGAAAACCGTTGGCACGACCGTGGTGGTAAACGCCAAAAAGCCAACCATGCAGCTATCAGATTCAGGTGTGGATGTATTGATTGGTTCAGCAAGCTATCAAAGCGGTGAGCTTATTTTGCCTACATCAATCACTAACCAAAGCTCTCAATCTGTCATTCAAGTGGAAGTTGAGGTGCAAGTGTTTGATATGCCTGGTCAGCAACTGGCAAAAGAAAACGTGACGGTTTGGCAATCCATCAAGCGCATGGCGGATACCTACCTGCGACCACAGCAAGCGGAACAAGGTAAGAGCATTAAATTGGCTGTACCGCAATCACAGCAATACCAGTTTTCTGCCAAAGTACTAGAGGTAAAAACTCGCTAATACGTGTTTAATATTCTTTGTTGAGCCTATCGGCTAGATAGGCTCAACAAAGTAATAAATCGCAAAGAAATGGCACACGCAGCCAGCCAAAACAAAGCCGTGCCAAATCGCATGGTTAAAGGGAATGCGCTTCGCAACGTAGAAAATCACGCCCAGTGAATACACAACTCCACCAGCAGCAAGCAGTGTAAGTCCGCCGACGTCCAAGTTGATCGCCAACTGATAAATCACAATCAACGATAACCATCCCATCACTAAATACGTCATCAAAGAAAGCTTTTTAAATCGATAGACGAACGCAACTTTCATGATGATGCCGATCAACGCAATGCTCCAAATAACGATCATCAACCCAAATGCTAGAGGTGTTCTTAAGCTGACTAACAAGAAAGGGGTATAGCTGCCTGCTATCAAAAGATAAATAGCACAGTGGTCGAAGGTTTTTAGCCAACGTTTCGCTTTGGGATGAGGGATCGCATGATAGAGCGTCGAGGCCAAAAATAGCACGATAATACTCGCACCATAAATCGCCATACTGGTAAGCGTTAAAGTGTCAGCTTGATGGTCTATGGCTTTAACTAACAGCAGTATCAAGCCAACAATACCAAAAATCATCCCTATACCGTGGGTGATGGTATTGGCCAGTTCTTCACGTTGACTGTATTGAGGTTTCTGCAGCTCGGACATCAATGCGCCTATACTAGAGTTTGAAATTTGCTCTAGTATGGCACATTAGGCTTACACGTGTAAGCTTAAATTAAGACTCATGAACGGCAGTAGTTTGATCGAGATAATTGAGTACCAGTTCGCCAACTTGATCTGGCTTAGTCGTGGCAGGGATGGTCAGCTCTCGCTTGAGTTTGCCACTACCCAGTAAGCTCGCGAGCATGCCACCTTGCCCCTTGCGTGTGCGGTCAACTTCAAACCATAACTTGAGTTCTTGCTCACTTCGGTGGGCAACAAATTCTAATTCGCGCCACACGCCGTGGTAAGGTCCGTCGGTTGGCACCAGTTCAAACTCTTGCACAAATGGTAGATCGAATCCTTTCACTTCCTCGCATTCCACCTGGCGAATTCGTAAACCTTGCGCTTCAAATGCAGATAGTACCGCATCCATCAGTGGATCAGGTCGAACGGTGAGGATGTCTTTATCAGTCGGATCCAAAGCAGCGGCAACGTCTAAGCCGGTTTCTAACCATACTTTGGCATCACCAATGGTGACAGGCGTGTTCCAAGGCACATCGAGCTTAACATCGAAGGTACGCTCTTCGCCGGAATGGATGGTAAATGCGTAAGGGAGACTCCACTTAGCAAGCACATGAGTTTGAGGTACTCGGCGCATGCTGTGTCCTTCTCGCGCACCACGGTCATCAGGGGCTTCTGCGATGTAGCGGCAACAGAGTTTTAAATCAATGTTGTCGATCGCTTGTTCAGTCGCACCACCATATACATGGATCGACACATCCACACTTTGACCTGGGTATAGCACGTCTTGGTTTAAGATTGAGTCTACCTTCGCGCTCCCAATCCCAAAACTGGCAAGTGTCTTCTTCAAAAATGACATAGGCACCTCCTTCATCGAGATCTCATACTACTACTGCTGATCGTGGGATCAAACAAAAATTGCCTCGAACATCGCGACAAAATGACAAAATCTAAACAATTCAATTGCTCAACTATCGACCAATTATTACAAGGATGCTAATCTTACACTTGATATGCATGCATATCGGTATTCCTGACTCATTAACTGGATTGGCGAGAGCCAGAAGAGTGATTCTTCAATCTTGTTGGAGCCTAGCTCATAATGATTCAGGCCATTACATCGGCAATGGATATGCCTGACAGTTAGGTAAATTAATGCGCCCAACAACAGTCAGGTTCGCACACACTAATACTAGTGCAATGCGCCGCCGCAGTGGCTTTACTACTGCACCAAAGGCAAAGCAAGTTGCGCCAGCAATGACATTGGTTGAGAAGACAGCAATGATGTCGAGTGTTCCGGCCAAAGTTATCAAAGCAGCTTAATCAAAAGCGCGGCGCCAGCTGCGCTTTTTTCTTTGCACGCAACTCATAAAACTTCAAAGACTTAGAATAAACCTCGGTGAAAGAGATCGTTTTTCCTATTTGGTCTTAGCAAAGCAATTTGGTACCTTTACTGCTAATTACACCTATAAATTCTGTGGAGAAAGAAATGAAGTGTCATCGCATTGAAGAGCTGCTTGAGCTACTAGAGCCTGAATGGCATAAAGATCAGGAGCTGAACCTATTGCAGTTCATCGTTAAGCTAGCAAAAGAAGCTGGCTATGAAGGAAAGCTAGAAGATCTGACCGACGATGTACTGATCTACCACCTTAAAATGCGTAATAGCAGCAAAGATGAAATGATCCCTGGACTCAAAAAAGACCAAGAGGACGATTTTAAAACGGCGATCCTACGCGCTCGTGGCATCATCAAATAACCAGCTCAACAGCCAGTATTCTTTAAGCGACTCTCTCTGTGAGTCGCTTTTTATAACCAAAGTTTTTAGTCCCACAATTGGTTATAACTGTTCAGCCAATTATCAGGTTAACTGTACTGATTTTTGTTGTTAAACATTGACTGCGTTAAAGAAACGGAATTGTTATTGATTGTATAATCGCCGTTCATCAGTATTTACTAAAATAATTATGTTCGGTCATCTTTATGACGGAACGAGCAGCAATGTCATCGAGCGACATCAATAGAAATGACGCCGTACATTATAAAAGCCTAAGAAGGATGAGTGCATGAGTCAGGACAAGATCGATATCAAAGATGTGACTCCTAAAACCTATAATCCCAAAACCCATAAAGGAAACGGGGATCGGTTCAACCCAAGTAATCGCATCTATGTACGCGAAAGTAAAGGAACTTACCAGAAACTACGTCGTTACGGTGGTTGGTTCTTACTACTTCTCTTCGCTTTGATACCGTGGATTCCTTACGGTGAACGTCAAGCGATCTTGCTTGATATTGGCAACCAGCAGTTCAACTTTTTCGGTACTACACTGTACCCACAAGATCTTACCCTACTCGCCTTGCTGTTTGTGATCGCGGCGTTTGGGTTGTTCTTTATTACCACCTTCTTAGGTCGGGTTTGGTGTGGCTATCTCTGCCCACAAACCGTCTGGACCTTCATGTATATCTGGTTTGAAGAGAAGCTGGAAGGTAGTGCCAATAAACGCCGCAAACAAGACTCCAATAAGCTGACGGCGAATTTAGCGATGCGTAAAGCCGTCAAACATATAGCTTGGTTTGCCATTGCACTCGCCACTGGTTTTACTTTTGTTGGCTACTTCGTACCAATGAAGCAATTGGTTATCGACTTTTTCACCTTTAACGCCAACTTTTGGCCCGTCTTTTGGGTAATGTTCTTTGCCATTTGTACCTATGGTAATGCTGGTTGGATGCGTTCCATCATGTGTATTCACATGTGTCCTTACGCGCGCTTCCAGTCTGCCATGTTTGATAAAGACACCTTCATCGTTGGCTACGATGCAAAACGTGGGGAAAAACGTGGCCCACGTCCGCGTAAAGCCGATCCAAAGCAACTTGGTTTGGGTGATTGTATTGATTGTGATTTGTGTGTGCAGGTGTGCCCAACAGGTATCGATATTCGTGACGGCTTGCAGTATGAATGTATCAACTGTGGCGCCTGTATTGATGCGTGTGACAACACCATGGATCGCATGGGCTACGAGAAAGGCCTAATTAGTTACACCACCGAGCATCGCTTATCGGGTAAGAGTACCAAAGTCATGCGTCCGAAGCTGCTAGGCTATGGTGCCGTACTACTCGTCATGGTCGGTCTTTTCTTTGCCCAAATTGCAGCGGTAGACCCAGCCGGCATGAGTGTTATTCGCGACCGTAACCAACTGTTCCGCGTTAATAGCTCGGGAGAAGTAGAAAACACCTACACCCTCAAGGTGATCAACAAAACTCAGCAAGTGCAAGAGTACTCGTTGGATGTTGAAGGGCTATCCGATGTAAGCTGGTATGGTAAGCAGACAATTCAGGTCCAGCCAGGTGAGGTATTGAACCTGCCAATGAGTCTTGGTGCCGATCCTGACAAGCTAAACTCTGCGATTACGACAATTCAGTTTATACTCACCGATAAGAGCAACGAATTCACTATTGAAGTAGAAAGCCGTTTTATTAAAAAACTATAGCGCTACTTCAGTGACTAACGGAAAAAGGCTCAGTAATGAGCCTTTTTGTTTATATGTCCCAAAGTATGTTTAACTTTGACGCCCTTACCCCAGACTTTATGTGGTACGCGTTAGAAAGCATCGGCGTTCGCGCAGAATCAGGCTTTCTTCCCCTCAATAGCTACGAAAACCGTGTTTATCAATTCACTGACGAAGAGCGTCGTCGTTATGTCGTCAAGTTTTACCGTCCTGAACGTTGGAGCAATGAACAGATCCAAGAGGAACACGACTTTACTTTAGAGCTGATTGGCAATGAGATCCCCGTCGCACCACCTGTGCGCATCAACGGTGAAACCCTGCATCACTATCAAGGCTATGCTTTTGCGCTGTTTGATAGCGTGGGTGGTCGCCAATACGAGGTTGACAATTTAGATCAGCTCGAAGGTGTAGGGCGTTTCCTTGGCCGCATCCATAAAGTCGGCAGCCACCAAGCCTTCCAACATCGCCCTACGATCGGCTTACAAGAATACCTGTATCAACCAAGAGAGATTCTGCAAAACGCCAATATGATTCCAATGCACTTGGAGAACAGCTTCTTCAATGACTTGGATATGCTGATCAAATCAATTGAAAGCCACTGGCAAGAAGGCTTCAATATGATTCGTTTGCATGGCGATTGCCACCCAGGCAATATTTTGTGGCGAGATGGCCCTATGTTTGTTGATTTGGATGACGCTCGTAACGGCCCTGCAGTACAAGACTTATGGATGCTACTGAACGGTGAACGCCAAGACAAACTGATGCAGTTGGATATTGTTTTAGAGGCTTACCAAGAGTTTTGCGACTTTAATCCTGCAGAATTGAAACTAATCGAGCCACTTCGCGGTCTACGAATGGTGCACTATATGGCATGGCTAGCAAAACGTTGGCATGACCCTGCATTTCCTCTCGCTTTTCCATGGTTTAATGAGCCAAAATACTGGGAAGGTCAGGTCCTTGCATTTAAAGAGCAGATCGCCGCTTTAGAAGAAGCACCGCTGTCTTTAATGCCTCAATGGTAAGTCAGGCCAAAAATTCAAAAATGGAGATATTTCGATGAAAAAACTGTTCGCACTGTTTTCTATGCTGATGTTAAGCCTGTCGGCACATGCAGCGCAATTCAAAGAAGGTGAACATTACAAAGTATTGGATCTTGAGGCATCAAAAAAACCTCTTGTGACGGAGTTTTTCTCTTTCTACTGCCCGCACTGTAATAGCTTTGAACCAGTTATCCAGCAACTGAAAAAGCAGTTACCAGAAGGTACTAAGCTATTAAAAAACCACGTTTCTTTCATGGGTGGCAACATGGGCCCATCAATGAGCAAAGCCTACGCAACGATGGTTGCACTAAAAGTGGAAGACAAAATGGTGCCAGTGATGTTTAACCGCATCCACAATCTAAAGAAAGCACCACGTAATGATGAAGAACTTCGTCAAATCTTCCTTGATGAAGGTGTAGATGCGAAAAAATTCGATTCTGCATTCAAAGGCTTCGCGGTTGATTCAATGGTTCGCCGTATGGACAAGCAATTTGAAAACAGCGGTCTAACCGGCGTTCCTGCGGTTATCGTTAACAACAAATACCTAGTTCAAGCACAAAGCATCAAAACGATGGATGAGTACTTCTCTCTGGTGAACTACTTGCTGACACTAAAATAAGCACATCGATATCAATCAAAAGGGGAGCACGTCGCTCCCCTTTTGTTTACTTGTAAATCTCTTGTAGTAACCGATCTTTTTCTTGCCACACATCACTCAGCCATTGCTGAAATTGCCGCTTATAGGGCTTATCGTTGAAGTAATCACCGAGCACTCGTTCATCAACGGGTAACACATTCACACGCACAACCACCTTGCCCATGCGACCCATCAATAAATCCTTGAACGGTTTATGCGTATTTTCTGGGTACGCCAACGTAACGTCGATAATGCTCTCGAACTGTTCCCCCATCGCCGCTAACGTGTACGCAATCCCGCCCGATTTTGGTTGCAGCAAATATTGATAGTTTGCTTTACTCTTACGCTGCTTTTCTTCGGTAAATCGGGTTCCTTCGACATAGTTAACCACTGTGGTTGGAGTGTGTTTGAATTTAGCGCACGAGCGACGTGTCGTTTCTAAATCTTGACCTCGCTTATGAGGGTTGCGGATCAGATACTCTCGCGAATAGCGACGCATAAATGGCATATCGAGCGCCCAACACGCCATCCCGATGAAAGGCACATACAGCAGTTGTTGCTTGAGGAAAAACTTCGGCATGGGAATACGGTCTTTAAACACGCAGCAAAGCACAACAATATCTGTCCAACTGAGATGGTTACTGATCAGCAGATACCACCCGTCTTTTTTAAGCGCTTCACCGCCCTGAACATCCCACTCAACACGGTTAGATACCGCCAGAATGCACGCATTAACGGTAGCCCATAACCACATCACCTTATTGGCACAAGCGGTCGCTATCGCTTTTAGCTTTACGCCAGGAAGCAATATTTTAAATACAGCGATAACACAAATTGCGAGTGAACAAACCGCAGAATTGAGAATCACAAAAGAAGCGTTAAAAAAAAATAACAAATATGCCAACATGATAGTCAAACAACAGTGATAATGTGTGAAGAATAAAACAGCGTGTAATTATACTGCGCCTTTGCCACATTGGAACATGCGTGGGAATGGTCAGATTTGTTACCGCAACCAATATGTGCACCACTCATTCGACAATAAGGAGATAACGAATGAAACCAAGGCTAATTCTCTTGCCTTTGGCCTTTGTCGTCAGTTCTGCTCAGGCTCAACTCGCTGAAACCGCAGGTTTTGGCGGTGAAATTTCGCTGAATGCCGGATTCATATCATCAGAATCCAATTTCAATACAGAAAATAGTAACACCATCGATTCTCTCAATAAGCGTGCCGATAGTGACAGTTCTGTTATCGCTGCACCGCTAGGGAGTGTGACATACACCTTTGGTAGCCGACTCAACCACCAAGTTTACGCCGGTACCACACGTTCCGATGTCGCGGTAGGTACACTCGCTTTTCAGTTGGGCTATCAACACGAGCTACAATCTGGCACCGTGCTCGATGTTTCCTATCTGCCGACGGTACTCAAAGGCGAAACTTGGCGCAACCCTTATCAAGTAGGAACCGCACGTAAAGAGACGGATGTTGACGGCAATGCGTATCGCTTTCAGATCAAAGGGTTGATTGATAAGAACTTCAACCTTGATCTTGCTTATGCTGATAAAGACATCGAGCAGGAGGAAGTGACAGACCGCTCACTTGCTCGCGATGCTAACCTTTACTATGTCAAAGGCGACTATCGCATTCCACTCAACCAAACGTCTATGTTGCAACCCGCTTTCACCTACATCAATCAAGATGCCGACGGTAAGGCGGAATCATTTGATTCGTACGGGTTTGACATCAGCTGGTTTAAATTTATCAACCGCCATCGATTGGCCCTCACCGCAGGTTATGCATGGAAAGACTATCAAGCCGCTAGCCAAACTTTTGCTAAAACACGAAATGACGACACCGTCAGCCTATTTGCGGCCTACGAATATCAAAACGTATTTGACTGGCAAGACTGGTCGTTCATTTCTTTAGCCGGCTATAGCCAAACTGACTCGAATATCACGTTTTATGAGGAGAAAGAGTACCTATTGTCGCTTGGTCTCAACTACACCTTCTAACGTCCTTCATCGCAACAAGGCGCTCACAACACTTGTTGCGATGACATTTTGCATGTCTCTATACCGCTTGCGCCGTAAGCTGTTTCAGTAAACGGTCCATCGCTCGATACCCAAGCGCCTCGGCCAAGTGCGTTCGTTCAATTTGCTCCGCCCCATCCAGATCGGCGATTGTTCGCGCCACTTTGATAATACGATGATATGCACGAATCGAGAGCCCTAAACGGTGCAAAGCGGTTTCAAGAAACTCAGCATCACTCTTGTGCAAGGGACAAAACGCCTCAATTTCTCGACTACCTAGCAGTGCATTGACCTTACCACTGCGGTTTAGCATATTGTTACGCGCATGGCTCACACGCGCTTTTACGATAGCAGTCGGCTCACCGCGATCACCACCTTCTGCTAATGTCCCTTTGGGCAAAGCTGGGATTTCTAAAGACATATCAAAGCGATCTAACAGTGGTCCAGATAATCGACCAAGGTAGCGCAAAATAGCTTGTGGATTGGTGCGCGCTTGATTGCCTTCGTAATATCCTGTCGGGCTTGGGTTCAATGCTCCAACTAATTGGAAACGAGCCGGAAAGCGTGTTTTACCTTGCGCTCGAGAGATAATGATCTCGCCAGATTCGAGCGGTTCGCGTAACGAGTCCAGAACTTTACGATCAAATTCGGGCATTTCATCGAGAAACAATAACCCGTTGTGGGCTAAAGAGATCTCCCCTGGTCTGGGTACCGAACCACCGCCGACTAATGCCGCCATTGAACTTGAATGATGCGGAGAACGAAACGGACGCGACTTCCAGTTATGCTCATTAATTTCACTCTGAGTCAACGATGCCACCGAAGCGGTTTCCATTGCTTCTTCGTCACTCATTTCCGGTAATAAGTCACACAAACGCGAAGCCAACATCGTTTTTCCAGTACCTGGCGGGCCAAGGAAAAGTAAGTTGTGGTTTCCAGCGGCAGCAATCTCCAGTGCTCGCTTACCTTGTTGTTGGCCAATAATATCTTGTAAGTCTCGACCATGTTTTTCGATCGTTTTTCGCTTAGGCGTTTGAAAAAGATTCAGTCGATGTTGACCACAAAGCTCGGCACATACTTCCAGTAATGATTGGGCCGATTTATGTTGTTCCTTCCCCACCAGCGCCGCCTGATCGCCATTCACATGTGGGACGACCAAATGACGGTGAATCTTACTGGCTTCCAGCGCAGCAGGCAGCACACCTTTTACAGGTCTCAGACCACCAGATAACGCTAACTCACCAACAAATTCGTAGTTTTTGAGCTTATCTGTCGCGATTTGCTCCGAAGCGGCCAAAATTCCCAATGCAATAGGAAGATCAAAACGCCCTCCCTCCTTGGGTAGATCTGCCGGAGCCAAGTTCACGGTGATCCGCTTAGCAGGAAATTGAAAGTTAGAATTAATGATCGCACTGCGTACGCGATCTTTGGACTCTTTTACCGTTGTCTCTGGCAAGCCTACTAAGGTAAACCCTGGCATGCCGTTGCTGATATGAACTTCTACACTAACCGATGGCGCTTGCACCCCGACGCTTGCTCGACTATGAATGATTGCCAGCCCCATACGTTCCTCAATTTTTTGAACACTCTGTAAACAAATGTTTTATCTAGTTGGTTATGTTATATACCGCGTCCCAATTGAGAGTTAATGTGAAAAAAGAATGACTTTTTGCTTGTCATGCAGCGGAATTGTGTGATACCACTAATGACGCAAACAATTTCGTAGAACATTACACAACATTTTTTAACGAAAAAAGAACGACAGACAGATGAACCTTTTCGCTCATATCAACGCACTGCTAGCCCTGATTATCGTGGTCATTATTGGCACCGCGCGGGGTATTGTGGGCGAAAGGTAACCACAAATTACAAAAAACCCCCGCACTGAAAAGTCCGGGGGTTTTTTTACAACTACAAGTTGTCATCTGTCTAACCCTCGGACAGTTTAACGGGAAGAATGGGAGTGCACATGAAGTGCAATAAATATGGCAATCGCTACGAGCCACAACGTAGCAAAGGAGGTTTACGATGACTGGTGCACAACTTGTCGTAGCCGCTTTAAGACAGCAAGGCATCGAAACCGTTTTTGGCTACCCCGGCGGGGCCATCATGCCAATCTATGATGCTTTGTATGACGGTGGGGTGGAACACATCCTATGCCGTCACGAGCAAGGGGCCGCTATGGCAGCTATCGGGATGGCTCGTTCTACTCAAGACGTTGCTGTGTGCATGGCAACTTCCGGCCCAGGAGCCACTAACCTTGTTACCGGCCTTGCCGACGCTTTCCTTGACTCCGTACCTCTAGTTGCCATCACAGGCCAGGTTGCTAGCTCTCATATCGGTACCGATGCATTCCAAGAAATGGATGTGATCGGAATGTCCCTAGCCTGTACTAAGCACAGCTATCTCGTGACCGAAATTGAAGATCTAGCTCCGACACTTGCCGAAGCCTTTGAGGTCGCAAAAACCGGTCGTCCGGGTCCAGTCATTGTCGATATCGCCAAAGACGTTCAACTCGCTCAAGCACCTACAGACCTTCTTCCTCCATACATAGCACCAGCAATTGAAGATGTCAGCGCTGAAGATATCAAACGTGCGCAAGATGTGCTGGCAGCATCTACTCGCCCAGTGTTGTATGTTGGTGGTGGCGTGCAACTTGCGAAAGCAACCGATGCAGTACGCGAATTTCTTCGCTTAAACCCAATGCCTGCAGTTAGCACATTAAAAGGCCTCGGTACCATTGAACGCCATGATCCTCACTATCTTGGTATGTTGGGTATGCACGGCACCAAAGCCGCTAACCTAGTGGTTCAAGAAGCCGATCTATTGATCGTGGTTGGCGCGCGTTTTGATGACCGTGTGACGGGTAAGCTCGATACGTTTGCACCAAATGCGAAAGTGATTCACATCGACATTGATGCTGCGGAGATTCATAAACTGCGCCACGCCAACGCACCATTACGTGGCGACATCAACACCATTCTCCCTCAGCTAGAGCTGACTCAAGATATCTCACCGTGGGTTCATCACAGTGAAAGTCTGCGCAGCGGCTTTAAGTGGCGTTACGACCACCCGGGCGAGTTAATCTACGCACCGCTATTGCTTAAACAGCTGTCTGACATGATGCCAGATAGCTCAATTGTCTCGACCGACGTCGGTCAGCACCAGATGTGGGCAGCGCAACATATCCAGCCACGCGAACCACAAAATTTCATCACTTCTGCTGGCCTTGGCACCATGGGCTTTGGCTTGCCAGCGGCGATGGGTGCTGCAGTCGCACGTCCTGATGATCAGTCTATCCTTATTACAGGTGACGGTTCATTTATGATGAACGTTCAGGAATTGGGCACGCTGAAGCGTCGTCAGATTCCAGTGAAGATTGTCCTTCTTAATAACCAACGTCTTGGCATGGTTCGCCAATGGCAGTCATTGTTCTTTGACGGTCGCCACAGTGAAACCATTCTTGATGACAACCCAGATTTCGTGATGTTAGCAAAAGCGTTCGATATCCCGGGCAAAACCATCACCAAGAAAGAAGAAGTCGAACCTGCTCTCAAAGAGATGCTAGCGAGTGAAACTTCTTACATGCTTCACGTTTTGATTGATGAAGAAGAAAACGTGTGGCCATTGGTGCCACCTGGCGCATCAAACAGTGATATGTTGGAAAATACATAGGAGACAATCGCATGGACAGATATTTACTCGACATCAAAGCCGATGACAAACCGGTACTGTTGGAGCGCGTTCTACGTGTGATTCGTCACCGAGGCTTCGTGATCAAACAAGTCGCTGCTACGCAAAACCACGAAAGCAAAGTAGCCAGCGTCGAGATCATCGTCGACAGCGATCGACCAATCTCGTTTTTGATCAATCAAATAGAGAAGTTGTGGGACGTTCGTAAGGTTGAGGTGCTAAAAATCCGCAACGATGAACTGCCAAATCACAACTTACAACAACACGTAAGTGCATAAGGAAGGCAACAAATGGCAACGAAAACTGCAGATTTCATTTGGTTTAATGGTGAGATGGTTCCATGGGCAGAGGCGAACGTTCACGTTCTGACTCACGCAATGCACTATGGTACATCCGTGTTTGAAGGCGTGCGCTGTTACAACACACCAAAAGGCCCAATTGTCTTCCGTCACCGTGAGCATGCACAACGTCTAAAAGATTCTGCCAAGATTTACCGCTTTCCGATCCCTTTCTCTGTAGAAGAAATCATGGAAGCGACCCGCGAAACACTGCGCCAAAACAAACTCGACAGCGCTTACATTCGTCCATTGGGTTTTGTCGGTAATGTTGGCTTAGGCGTATGTCCACCAGTTGGCACTGAGATGGATCTAATCATTGCAGCATTTCCTTGGGGCTCTTACTTAGGCGAAGAAGCGCTAGAAAAAGGTGTCGATGCGATGATTTCAAGCTGGAACCGCGCTGCGCCAAACACCATCCCAACTGCGGCTAAAGCAGGCGGTAACTACCTATCTTCACTACTGGTTGGTGGTGAAGCGCGTCGTCACGGTTACGACGAAGGTATTGCGCTAAGCGTAGATGGTTACCTATCGGAAGGGGCTGGTGAAAACATCTTCGTTATCAAAGATGGCGTAATCACCACACCACCAGCAACTAGCGCGATTCTACCGGGCATCACTCGTGACTCGATCATGACAATTGCACGCGATAAAGGCTACAAAGTACGTGAGGCGAACATTGCTCGTGAAGCCCTTTACCTTGCCGATGAAGTCTTCATGACAGGTACTGCGGCTGAGATTGTACCAGTGGCAACCATCGACAAGATTGAAGTGGGCACTGGTAAGCGCGGCCCTATCACTAAAGAACTACAAGCAGCCTACTTTGGCCTATTTGACGGCACCACGGAAGATAAGTGGGGCTGGTTAGACTATGTGTACCCAGAACAGAAGTAAGAAGGATTAGGAAATGCCAAAATATAGATCAGCTACCACCACACATGGTCGTAACATGGCGGGTGCACGAGCACTGTGGCGTGCAACGGGTGTGAAAGAAGAAGACTTCGGTAAACCAATCATCGCCGTTGTAAACTCGTTTACTCAATTTGTTCCGGGTCACGTACACCTGAAAGACATGGGCCAGCTTGTAGCGCGTGAAATCGAAAAAGCCGGCGGCATCGCAAAAGAATTCAACACCATCGCGGTTGATGATGGTATCGCAATGGGTCACGGCGGCATGCTGTACTCACTGCCTTCACGCGAACTGATCGCAGACTCTGTGGAGTACATGGTCAACGCGCACTGTGCCGATGCCATGGTATGTATCTCTAACTGTGACAAAATCACTCCGGGAATGTTGATGGCATCTATGCGTCTCAACATCCCGGTTATCTTTGTTTCTGGTGGTCCAATGGAAGCGGGTAAAACCAAGCTTTCTGATCAGATCATCAAACTAGACCTTGTAGATGCGATGATCCAAGGCGCGGATCCAAAAGTGTCTGATGAGCAAAGCGAGCAGATCGAACGCAGCGCATGTCCAACGTGTGGATCGTGTTCAGGCATGTTCACTGCAAACTCAATGAACTGTCTAACGGAAGCACTGGGTCTTTCTCAACCAGGCAACGGTTCTATGCTGGCAACGCACGCTGACCGTGAACAACTGTTCCTTAATGCAGGCCGTCGTATCGTTGAACTGACTCGTCGTTACTACGAGCAAGATGACGAATCAGCACTGCCGCGCAACATCGCTACGTTTGATGCGTTCGAAAACGCAATGGCATTGGACATCGCAATGGGCGGTTCAACCAACACCATTCTGCACCTACTTGCCGCGGCGCAAGAAGGTGAAGTGGATTTCGATATGGAAGATATCGATCGCCTATCACGTCAAGTACCACACCTATGTAAAGTGGCACCATCTACCCAGAAATATCACATGGAAGACGTACACCGCGCAGGTGGCGTCATGGCGATTCTTGGTGAGTTAGATCGTGCAGGTCTTCTACACAATGATGCGCGCACCGTGCTTGGCCTTTCGATGAAAGAGCAGCTGGCGAAATACGACATCATCCAAACTGAAGACGAAGAAGTACTTAAGTTCTACCGCGCAGGTCCTGCGGGTATTCGTACTACTCAAGCGTTCTCACAAGATTGCCGCTGGGATCGCCTTGATGACGACCGTGCGGAAGGTTGTATTCGTACTATCGATCATGCCTTTAGCCAAGAAGGTGGCCTAGCCGTTCTATCAGGCAACATCGCATTAGATGGTTGTATCGTTAAGACTGCTGGTGTGGATGAGAGCATTCATAAATTCACTGGTCCAGCTGTGGTATTTGAAAGCCAAGAAGACGCCGTAGAAGGCATCTTGGGTGGCAAAGTAAAAGCTGGCGACGTGGTTGTTATCCGTTACGAAGGCCCTAAAGGTGGTCCGGGCATGCAAGAAATGCTTTACCCAACCACTTATCTAAAATCGATGGGCCTTGGCAAAGAGTGTGCACTTCTGACTGACGGCCGTTTCTCTGGCGGCACATCAGGTCTGTCTATCGGCCACGCCTCTCCTGAAGCAGCAAACGGCGGTGCAATTGGTCTGGTAAAACAAGGCGATATGATCGCAATTGATATTCCAAACCGTTCAATTTCACTCCAAGTGTCTGAACAAGAACTTGCTGAGCGCCGTGCAAAACAAGACGAACTAGGCTGGAAACCAGTTGACCGCCAACGTGAAGTTTCATTTGCACTCAAAGCGTACGCGAGTATGGCAACCAGTGCTGACAAGGGTGCAGTACGAGACAAGTCGAAGCTAGAGGGCTAGCAATGATGGAAGCTCAACCCGAAAAACAAGTGAACCAAACTGGCGCAGATTATCTGCGCCAAATCCTTCGCGCACCTGTTTATGAAGTAGCAACAGTGACGCCACTGCAAGAAATGCCTCGTTTATCTGCACGTATCGGGAATAATGTGCAGATCAAGCGTGAAGATCGCCAACCCGTACACTCGTTCAAATTGCGCGGTGCATACAACATGGTGGCGAGTTTATCTGAAGCACAGAAAGCCGCTGGTGTCATTGCAGCATCGGCAGGTAACCACGCTCAAGGCATGGCGCTCTCTGGTACTAAGCTAGGCATCAAGACCACCATCGTGATGCCCAAAACCACACCAGACATCAAAGTCGATGCGGTACGTGGCTTCGGTGGCAATGTAGTGCTGCACGGCAGCAACTTTGATGAGGCAAAAGCGGAAGCGGAACGCCTTTCTGATCTGCATGGGTACACATTTGTCCCTCCTTTCGATCACCCACTGGTGATTGCAGGTCAAGGCACCATCGGCATGGAAATGCTGCAGCAAAATGGTCACCTTGATTACATCTTCGTCCCTGTCGGTGGTGGCGGTTTGGCTGCCGGTGTTGCGGTACTCGTGAAGCAGCTCATGCCAGAAATCAAAGTGATTGCGGTCGAGCCAGAAGATTCTTCATGCCTCAAAGCGGCATTGGATGCAGGTGAACCAGTAGTATTAGACCAGGTCAGCATGTTTGCCGATGGCGTTGCAGTAAAACGCATTGGTGAAGAGACGTTTCGTCTATGCCAAAAGTACATTGATGGCCATATTGCAGTCTCTAGCGATGAAATCTGCGCAGCAGTAAAAGACATCTTTGAAGACACCCGTGCGATTGCAGAACCTTCTGGCGCGCTTGCTCTGGCGGGTTTGAAGAAGTTTGCTGAACAGAACAAGCTGAAAGACAAAAACCTAGGTACGGTATTGTCTGGCGCAAACACCAACTTCCACGGTCTGCGTTATGTTTCTGAACGCTGCGAGCTTGGTGAAAAACGTGAAGGTCTGCTTGCCGTCACCATCCCTGAGCGTCAAGGTGCTTTCTTTGAGTTCTGTAATCTCATTGGCGGCCGTGCCGTGACAGAGTTTAACTACCGCTACAACGATGACGCATTGGCAAATATCTTTGTCGGTGTGCGTTTGCAAGGCGGTCAGGAAGAGCTAGAACATATCATTCACGACTTACGTGATGGTGGCTACCCAGTGGTTGATTTGTCTGATGATGAAATGGCGAAACTGCACGTGCGCTACATGATTGGTGGTAAGCCGTCTAAGCCGCTTAAAGAGCGCCTCTACAGCTTTGAATTCCCAGAGTACCCTGGGGCGCTACTTAAGTTCTTAAGCACACTCGGCACACACTGGAATATCAGTTTGTTCAACTACCGTAACCACGGCGCTGACTACGGACGTGTTTTATGTGGTTTCGAGTTAGATGAAAGCGATTTAGCTCAGTTTTCTGCACATTTACGTGAACTTGGCTATCAATGCAAAGACGAGACAGACAACCCATCGTATAAGTTTTTCTTGTCATAAAACGCCACATTTTAAACATATCAATGAAAACACCTCGCTAATGCGAGGTGTTTTTTATGACTGTAACCAATCTTTATGTAGCTGATTAGGCGACCCAAGATAGTCCACCATCCACTGGATCAATTTATGATTATCATCTTTGCGCCATACTAAGCAGCAGTGACTGAGCGGTTTATCATCCGGCATGACCTTCTCCACCAGCACACCATCATTGATTAAGGGTGTTGCAATATGACGTGGCATGTAACCCACGCCCACCCCATTTTTTAAACATTCAATCGCACTATACCAATTGGGCAATAATAATCGGCGCTGTTGCGGATAATGGCCAGTATGGCGTTTTGGCAGCACGTTCGAAGTATCATCAAGACAGATCGCCGGAAATTGACTCACAAACTCTTCAGTAAGCACTTGTTGTCGAACGCAAGGATGAGCGGGTGACATTACAAATGCCCAATCTAATACGCCCATATCTTTGACTTCAAAATCTCCCCCAACGGGAACCGCAGATGTCGCGCCAACGACAATGTCAGCTCGACCTTGTGCTATGGCTTCCCAAGAACCATTGAAGACCTCCATATTGATCTGCAATTCAGCAAATTCAAACTCGCGATAGAAATCTTCCACCAAAGGTTTGAGTTTTTCTAACTTCACCACGTTATCTAAGGTCAGCTTTAACGTGCTTTTCCATCCTTGAGCCGCTCGCCGCGTTTGTGCTTTCACCTCTTCCATTTGACGCAGCAAAGAGCGCGCCTCGGCCATAAAAAGTTCACCCGCTGGAGTTAGCTCGACTTTCCTTGGTAAACGTCGAAACAGCACCACATCTAAATCTTGCTCGACCTGCCTTACTCCATAGCTGATGGCTGAGGGGACTTTATGCAATACCTCAGCCGCAGCGGTGAAACTGCCTAAACGGGCAACCGTATCCAGCATTTCCAAAGACGCTTTAGAGAACATGATTTAACCTTTCAAAAAATTTGATTGATAACCAACAATTTTAGCGTTTTATTTTCTCAAAATCGAAAAATAGAATAATAAGGTAAATAAATCAGGGTTGGCGCCAACTGATGTTGATTAAAAAATGATTAAATAATTTGACTGGTTGAATCATGAAAATCTCAAAACTACAGCTCATTTATCTGGCAGCATTATCGATGCTTGGCTTCGTTGCTACCGATATGTATCTGCCAGCATTCAAAGCGATGGAAATCGACTTTGCAACAGGCCCTGAGCAAATTGCGCTCTCTTTAACGGTATTCCTCGTTGGTATGGCGATTGGCCAACTAATGTGGGGATTGGCATCCGATAAATTTGGCCATCGTAATACACTCGCAGCCGGGTTGGTGCTATTTACTATCGCGTCATTCGGTTTGGCTTTCTGTGATCAAGTATGGCAACTACTCACACTGCGCTTTATCCAAGCTATCGGTGTGTGTGCACCAGCCGTGATCTGGCAGGCTATGGTCATTAAGCGCTACTCAAGCAGTAGCCAACAAATTTTTGCGACAATAATGCCACTCGTCGCGCTATCACCAGCACTAGCACCTCAATTAGGGGTTGTGTTGGCAGATAACTTCGGCTGGCACAGTATCTTTATTACGCTAACACTGGTTGGTGTCTTTTTGGTCTTTGCGACCATGGCACAAAAAGACGAGAAAGCAGAAATCAAACAAACCAGTATGTCTGCCGACATCAAAGCGCTGCTGAGTTCTAAAAAATACCTTGGCAACGTGTTTATGTTTGCGACGGCTTCAGCTGCATTCTTTGCTTACCTAACAGGGATGCCAGAAATCATGGCGCAACTGGGCTACGAAGCAAAAGATATTGGTTTGAGCTTTATCCCACAAACTATCGCATTTATGGCTGGTGGCTACTTAGGTAAAGTAGGCGTTCGAAAATTTGGTGATGAAAAGGTTCTGCGCCAACTGATTGGCCTATTTAGTGTCGCGGCATTAATGATTTTCATTGCTTCACAGTGGGAGCTGTCATCGATTTGGCCTATTCTTGCGCCATTCTGTTTGATTGCCGTTGCTAACGGCGCGCTGTACCCAATAGTGGTAAACCGTGCACTGGCCAGCGCACAACAGAGCCCTGCAACAGCAGCAGGTCTGCAAAACAGCCTGCAAATCTGTGTAAGTAGCTTCTCAAGTGCATTGGTAGCCGCAATGGCAAGCCAAGCTCAGATGGTTACTGGCATCGCAATCATCATCTGTATGGGTGGGCTGTGGATGGGATACATTCTGTCGAATCGCGAATTATCCAAGCACTTTACGACTCCTGACAACGCCCGAGTCGTGAGTGAAGACGAACTTTAATCGTTCAGATAATAAAAAGAGCCGCGCAATGCGGCTCTTTCTGTTTATAAGCTTTTCAACCCCCACTTCTTGGCAGTCTGCTTAAAAAAGCCTTGAGTCTTTTTCAACTCTACCCAGTGATTGATGTAATTAATCCATACTTGATCGTCTTGCGGCAACAACATAGCAATTGGGGTTGGTTTACGCGGTGCGGTCACTGGCACTATCGCCAACTGTTTAAACTTATCCACCAACGTCGCTGCTTCCACATTGGACGTCACCGATACATCGGCCCTGCGAGCTAGTAGTTCTTGGAAGTCGCGCGCTGGCGCTTCAATAACAATATGCTGAGCAGACGGGAAGAACTCTTTCACCATTTTTTCTTGTACCGTACCTAACGTCGCTGCGACTTTTACTTCTGGTTTATTAAAATCCGCCCAATCAGAAAATTTGGCGAGATCTTTCTTTTGCACCACAGGTACAAAGGCAAGGTAGAAATACGGCTGGCTGTATCCAGCTACTTTCGCGCGCGACATGTTCAGAGATGCGCTGCCAGTAATATCGTATTTGTTGGCGGTAATGCCATTAACTAGCGTCTTCCAATCCGTGGGCACATACTCCACTTTTACACCGAGATATTTAGCAAGTTCTGTTGTTACATCGATATCGAAGCCACGATAACTGTTTGTCGCGGGGTCTTTCATCGTCATCGGATTCCAATCTCCCGTCGTTCCAACTCGGAGTACGCCATTGTCTAAAATGGATTGAAGACGGCTTTCAGCGTGAGCGACTTGAGTCGCAGCAAGCAAACACATTCCTAGCACTAGTAAAATCTTTCTCATTTTTATTCCCTTAAAAATAATGACCTTATACGGTTTAATAATTAACCTTTATTAGAGCTCTACTGATAACATAGCAGCAACAAAGGAAGTTTTTTAGTTAATTCAGGGAGTAAATGTGACGTTTCGAACTCTATGGCTGTTTTCACTGCTATTACTCACTGGTTGTTCAGATTATCAATGGGGCTGGTATGTACTTGACCCTTCTACGGATCAAGGGCTCACCAATCTAAAGTTTTTAATCGCTGGGTTTAATGACACCATTCAGGTATCACTCCTCAGTATGTTATTTGCGATGAGCTTGGGCCTGATCGTTGCGTTACCCGCTCTGTCGGACTCTGCCTCTCTGAAGTGGATAAACCGTATTTATGTCGAGGTGATCCGTTCAGTGCCAGTTTTAGTCTTACTACTTTGGGTGTATTACGGCATGCCTACGCTATTGGATGTCTCACTCAATCACTTTTGGGCGGGTGTTATTGCACTGACTATCGCTGAGAGTGCGTTTATGGCGGAAGTGTTTCGCGGTGGGATACAAGCTATCAGCCGTGGCCAGCATGAAGCAGCTGAGTCTTTGGGCTTAAGCTATTGGCAAAAGATGCGCTTGGTAATTCTTCCCCAAGCGTTTCGACAAATCCTCCCTCCACTGGGCAATCAATTTGTCTACATTCTCAAGATGAGTTCTTTAGTCAGCGTGATTGGTTTAAGCGATCTCACTCGCCGTGCTAATGAGCTGGTGGTGAATGAGTACTTACCCCTAGAGATTTATACCTTCCTCGTTTTGGAGTACTTGTTGCTCATCCTATTTGTATCTCAAGCCGTTCGTTGGCTCGAAAAACGTATTGCTATTCCTAGCTACTAACGATGAAGCCTGAGCTAGAAACAACAAAGCCGCTCTTGTTGAGCGGCTTTGACAGTATAGCGATAGAGTGAGTGCAGGTAATGTTTATTTCTGTTTTACAGGACGCTGCCAGCCAGTAATTTTGCGCTCTTTGACGCGAGTAATTACTAACTCACCTTCTTCAACATCTTTTGTTAGTGTCGTGCCTGCACCTATGGTTGCGCCATCAGCGATAGTGACAGGCGCCACCAGCTGGCTATCAGAACCAACAAATACATCATTACCGATGATGGTTTTAAACTTGTTCGCACCATCGTAGTTACAAGTGATAGTACCTGCGCCGATGTTAGTACGTTGACCGATCTCTGCATCACCTAAGTAAGTTAGGTGGTTCGCTTTTGAACCTTCTCCGATGCGCGCATTTTTCACTTCAACGAAGTTACCCACATGGGAATCGTTACGCATTTCAGCACCAGGACGAAGGCGAGTAAATGGACCAACCGTACATTCTTCACCAACCGTTGCACCTTCAATCACACTGTAAGGGCGAACGATGGTGTTGTCGTCGATTTCACAATCTTTCAGTACACAACCCGCACCGATAACCACGTTATCACCCAGTGAAACTTTACCTTCGACGATAACATTCACGTCGATTTCACAGTCCATACCGCACTGTAACTCACCACGCAAATCAAAGCGTGCTGGATCGCGTAGCATGACACCTTGCTCTAGTAGCTTCTGAGCTTGCATTGACTGGAAAGCACGCTCTAGACGAGCAAGCTGTGCGCGGTCATTGACCCCTTCCACCTCAATGGCATTGACTGGGTGTACTGCCTCAACGGCACGACCTTCATCGTGTGCAGCTGCAATAACGTCAGTTAGGTAGTATTCGCCTTGTGCGTTGTTGTTGTTTAAGCCAGACAACCAACGCTTAAGATCCCCACCAGTCGCAACCATCACGCCAGTATTGATCTCTTTAATTTGTTTTTGTTCTTCTGTTGCATCTTTTTGCTCAACGATCGCCACAACAGGACCATTCTTACGGATAATACGACCGTAGCCTGTCGGGTTATCTAGAATCACTGTTAGTAGTGCAATACCGCCTGTTGGCTGTGCATCTAATAGGTTTTCAATCGTTTCAGCTGAAATCAGTGGAACATCACCGTAAAGCACCAGTACTTTTTCATCGTCTTCAAAGCGAGGAGATGCTTGATCAACCGCATGACCAGTCCCTAACTGCTCCGCTTGAAGCACCCAATTTACAGGCTCTTCTGCAAGAGTGGTTTGCATTTGATCACCACCGTGACCAAAGACCAAGTGGATATTTTGTGCACCTAGACCTGTACATGTATCAATCACATGTTTTGCCATTGGCTTGCCTGCCAAAGTGTGTAGCACTTTAGGCATGTTCGAATGCATACGGGTACCTTTACCCGCTGCAAGAATCACAGCACTGAATTTCATTGATAACCTATTGACGTTTTATGTTAATTGGCCGTTATTTTAAACAGCTCTTTTAAAATAGTTAATGGAGTAAGGTAAATTTCCAACTAAAATTAATCAAAAAGGCGACCAATTGGCCGCCTTTTTTCATGCAACGTTGCTAATTAAGCTTAGCGACGCTTTTTTGTCAGCTCGATAACTCGTAGCTGAGCAATGGCTTTAGCCAGTTCACTGGCCGCTTGTGCGAAGTCCATGTCACCATGCTGATTCTGGATTTGCTCCTCAGCGCGGCGTTTGGCTTCTTCTGCCTTCGCTGCGTCTAGCTCTTCACCACGGATAGCTGTATCAGCTAGTACAGTCGCTGTACCAGGCTGAATCTCTACCATACCACCAGAAACATAAATAATTTCTTCGTGGCCGTGCTGTTTCACAATACGCACCATACCAGGCTTGATAGCGGTCAGCAGCGGTGTGTGACCATGGAAAATACCAAGTTCACCTTCGCTACCGGTCACCTGAAACGTTTCAACACGACCAGAGAAGATTTTCTTCTCAGCGCTTACTACGTCTAGGTGAAAGGTTATTGCTGCCATATCGCCTCCTAGTTAGCCTTATAGCTTCTTCGCATTCTCAATAGCATCGTCGATGCTACCGCAGTACATAAATGCCTGCTCAGGAATGTCGTCGTATTCACCAGCTAGTAGACCTTTAAAGCCACGTAGAGTCTCTTTTAGAGGTACGTAAATACCAGGGTCACCTGTAAATACTTCTGCTACGTGGTAAGGCTGAGTTAGGAAACGCTCAATCTTACGTGCACGAGATACAACTTGCTTATCTTCTTCAGATAGCTCGTCCATACCTAGGATAGCAATGATATCTTTCAGCTCTTTGTAGCGCTGAAGAGTCTGCTGAACACCACGAGCAACTTCGTAGTGATCTTGACCAACGACTAGTGGATCAAGCATACGAGATGTTGAATCTAGCGGGTCGATCGCAGGGTATAGACCCATTGCAGCGATGTTACGGTTAAGTACAACCGTTGCATCCAAGTGCGCGAACGTTGTTGCTGGAGACGGGTCAGTCAAGTCATCCGCTGGTACGTATACCGCCTGTACAGACGTGATAGAACCTGATTTCGTTGACGTGATACGCTCCTGGAGTACACCCATCTCTTCTGCAAGAGTTGGCTGGTAACCTACCGCAGAAGGCATACGACCTAGTAGTGCTGATACCTCTGTACCTGCAAGTGTGTAACGGTAGATGTTATCAATGAACAGTAGTACGTCACGACCTTCGTCACGGAAACGCTCTGCCATTGTTAGACCAGTCAGTGCAACACGTAGACGGTTACCTGGTGGCTCGTTCATCTGACCGTAAACCATCGCTACTTTTGATTCTTCAGGCTTCTCAACGTTTACAACGCCCGCTTCCTGCATCTCGTAGTAGAAATCGTTACCTTCACGAGTACGCTCACCAACACCAGCAAATACTGATAGACCTGAGTGCTGTAGTGCGATGTTGTTGATAAGTTCCATCATGTTAACGGTCTTACCTACACCAGCACCACCGAATAGACCGATTTTACCACCCTTAGCGAATGGACAAATTAGGTCGATTACTTTAACGCCCGTTTCTAGAAGTGCAATTTCGTTTGATTGCTCTTCGTAGCTTGGTGCACTACGGTGGATAGAGTAAACCTCTTCCGCACCCACTTCACCACGCTCGTCAATCGCGTCACCTAGGACGTTCATGATACGACCTAGAGTTTTAGTACCTACTGGTACTGAAATTGGAGCGCCAGTGTTAACCACTTCTACTCCACGACGTAAACCATCAGAGCTACCCATTACGATACAACGAACTACGCCACCGCCTAGCTGTTGTTGAACTTCAAGAACTAGACGCTCTTTTGAGTCCGTTACGTTTAGAGCGTCATATACACTAGGTACATCGCTCTGTGGGAACTCTACGTCGACTACCGCACCGATGATCTGTACGATCTTACCTGTAGCCATCGTTAATCCTCTAAACTATTTCGTTTTACCTAAGCTTAAACCGCAGCTGCACCACCAACGATTTCTGATAGTTCTTGTGTAATCGCAGCCTGACGGGCTTTGTTGTACACAAGTTCCAAATCGTCAATCAAACTGGTTGCGTTATCCGTTGCAGCCTTCATCGCAATCATTCGAGCCGCTTGCTCACAAGCAAGGTTCTCAACCACACCTTGGTATACCTGAGACTCTACGTAACGCACTAATAGCGTATCCAGTAGAGGTTTTGGTTCAGGCTCATAGATGTAGTCCCATGAATGCTCACGCTGCATCTCTTCGCTGTCCGATTTAGGCAAAGGTAGCAATTGATCGATCGTTGGTTGCTGAACCATAGTATTTACAAACTTGTTGAATACTACATATAGACGGTCCAGTTCACCTTCATCGTATTTCTTCAGCATTACGCCAACAGAGCCGATTAGGTCTTGTAGGCTTGGATTATCTCCAAGACCAGAAACCTGTGCCGCAACTTTTGCGCCACCATGTTTAAAGAAAGCTGTTGCTTTTGAGCCAACAACGGCTAGCTCAATCTCAGCACCTTTCTCTCTCCATGCTTGCATATCTGTAACGGCTTTTTTGAACACGTTAATGTTCAAACCACCACACAGACCACGGTCTGTCGAAACGATGATGTAACCAACACGTTTAGCTTCACGCTCTTCTAGGTACGGATGACGGTACTCTAGGTTTGCGTTAGCCACATGACCGATCACTTTACGCATTGTTTCAGCGTATGGACGAGAAGCTTCCATTGCATCTTGAGAACGACGCATTTTTGAAGCTGCTACCATTTCCATCGCTTTCGTAATTTTCTGAGTGCTTTTAACACTACCGATTTTATTACGTATCTCTTTTGCGCCGGCCATCGTTACTCTCCGTTAGTTGGTGGCAGAAACTGCCACCGACCTAATTACCAAGTTTGGGTTGCTTTGAAGTCGTCAGTCAGTTTCTTCAACTGAGCTTCGATTTCATCGTTGTAAGCGCCAGACTTGTCGATCTCAGCTGCTAGTTCAGCGTATTGACCGCGAGCGTACGATAGTAGAGCCGCCTCGAAATCTAGAACTTTGTTAAGTTCTACATCATCAAGGTAACCGCGCTCTGCCGCGAAGATAGTTAGAGCTTGGTCAAATACAGACATTGGAGCGTACTGCTTCTGCTTCATTAGTTCTGTAACTTTTTGACCATGGTCTAGCTGTTTCTTCGTTGCGTCATCAAGGTCAGAAGAGAACTGAGCAAATGCCGCTAGTTCACGGTATGCAGCTAGTGCTGTACGGATACCACCTGATAGTTTCTTGATGATTTTCGTCTGAGCTGAACCACCTACACGAGATACTGAGATACCTGGGTCAACAGCAGGACGAACACCAGCGTTGAATAGCTCAGTTTGTAGGAAGATCTGACCATCGGTAATCGAGATTACGTTAGTCGGTACGAATGCTGAAACGTCACCTGCTTGAGTTTCGATGATAGGAAGAGCAGTCAAAGAACCAGTCTTACCTTTCACTTCACCGTTAGTGAAACGCTCTACGTACTCTTCGTTTACACGAGCTGCACGCTCTAGTAGACGCGAGTGTAAGTAGAATACGTCACCTGGGAATGCCTCACGGCCTGGTGGACGTTTAAGTAGTAGAGAGATCTGACGGTAAGCTACCGCTTGCTTAGATAGATCATCGTAAACAATCAGTGCGTCTTCACCGCGATCGCGGAAGTATTCACCCATCGCACAACCTGCGTAAGGCGCTAGATATTGAAGCGCTGCAGATTCAGAAGCTGATGCAACTACAACGATAGTGTTTTGTAGTGCGCCGTGCTCTTCTAGTTTGCGAACAACGTTAGCGATAGTCGATGCTTTCTGACCGATTGCTACGTAGATAGAGAAAATACCAGAGTCTTTCTGGTTGATGATCGCGTCGATCGCCAGTGCTGTTTTACCAATCTGACGGTCACCGATGATAAGCTCACGCTGACCACGACCGATTGGGATCATTGAGTCAACTGACTTATAACCAGTTTGCACAGGTTGGTCTACCGATTTACGGTCGATTACACCTGGTGCGATCACTTCTACAGGCGAAGTCATTTTCGCTTCGATTGGACCTTTACCATCGATAGGCTCACCCAGCGTGTTTACTACGCGGCCTAGTAGTTCTGGACCAACTGGCACTTCAAGAATGCGGCCAGTACCTGTAACTTTCATGCCTTCCTTAAGGTCAGCATATGGGCCCATTACAACCGCACCAACCGAGTCACGCTCAAGGTTAAGTGCCAGTGCATAACGGCCACCCGGTAATTCAATCATTTCACCTTGCATCACGTCCGCTAGGCCGTGGATGCGGATGATACCATCGCTTACCGATACGATAGTACCCTCGTTGCGAGCTTCACTAACAACTTCGAAAGATTCGATACGTTGTTTGATCAGATCGCTAATTTCCGTGGAATTAAGTTGCATGCTCCAATCCCCATTAAGACTGCAATGCATCGCTCAGGCGGTTCAAACGACCACGCGCTGAGTCATCGATGACTAGGTCTCCGGCTCGAATAATAACCCCACCAAGTAGGGTCTCATCTACACTGCAATTCAGCTTCACTTTGCGTTCAAGACGCTTTTCAAGTTTGCTGCCAATGTTTGCAAGTTGTTCATCAGAAAGCTCTGTTGCTGAAATTACTTCAACATCAATTTCTTTCTCATGTTCTTTTTTCAGAGTAAAAAACTCTTTACAAACATCAGGAAGGGCCGCTAAACGACCATTCTCAGCCATTACCTTCATAAGGTTTTGACCGTGCGCATCAACTTGTTCACCGCAAACTGCAACAAAAATTTCTGCCATTTTATCAGCAGAAACCGAACCCGTTAGTAGTTCGTTCATTTGTTCGTTTTTGGCCACTTCAGCAGCAAAAGATAACATTTGGCCCCATTGGTCCAACTGGTCTTTCTCTAAAGCAAAGTCGAAGGCTGCTTTAGCATAGGGGCGTGCGATAGTAGTCAAATCAGACATATGCGCCCCCAGACTTAAAGTTTTGCAGTAATGTTGTCGAGAATATCTTTTTGCGCATCTTTATCGATAGAACGCTCAAGGATTTTCTCAGCACCAGCTACAGCCAGAGTAGCAACTTGTTTGCGCAGCTCATCGCGTGCACGATTGCGTTCAGCTTCAAGTTCTGCTTCTGCTTGCGCTAGGATTTTCTGGCGTTCTGCCTGAGCTTCCTCGCGAGCTTCATCAAGAATTTGAGACTTACGCTTGTTCGCTTGTTCGATGATCTCAGTTGCTGTGCGCTTCGCTTCTTTCAATTGATCAGAAGCGTTGGCTTGTGCTAGATCCAAGTCTTTCGCAGCACGTTCTGCTGCTTGAAGACCATCAGCAATTTTCTTCTGACGCTCTTCGATCGCTTGCATCAATGGTGGCCATACATACTTCATGCAGAACCACACAAATAGTGCGAACGAGATTGCTTGACCTAGCAGAGTTGCGTTTATGTTCACAACAGCTACCCCTCTATTTGGACTTAGTGTTAATCAGTGACAAGCGATAATCGCCCGTCCCGAGTTAAAGGTGATTAACCTAGTTGACCAACGAATGGGTTTGCGAAAGTGAATAGTAGCGCGATTACGATACCGATCATTGGAACCGCATCAAGTAGACCCGCGATGATGAACATCTTAACTTGTAGCATAGGAGCCATTTCTGGTTGACGTGCAGCACCTTCTAGGAATTTACCACCTAGCAGTGCGAAACCAATCGCTGTACCAAGAGAAGCAAGACCGACGATAATACCTACGGCGATTGCAGAAAAGCTCAGTAAAGTTTCCATTACTATCTCCAATTTATAGTTGTTGGCTTAGTGCCCAAATAAAAAGCTTTAAAAAAATTAATGATCAGGATCTTCGTGTGCCATTGACAGGTAAACAATTGTCAACATCATGAATACGAAGGCTTGAATCGTAATAACCAAGATATGGAAGATTGCCCACGGTAGTGAACCCATCCATTGTAAGTACCATGGTAGCATTGCCGCACAAAGAATGAATACAACCTCACCCGCGAACATGTTACCGAATAGACGCATACCAAGTGATAGAGGTTTCGCTAATAGCGATACCACTTCAATTAGTAGGTTAAACGGAATCATCAGTGGGTGATTGAATGGATGTAGTGCAAGTTCTTTTGCGAATCCACCTAGACCTTTTACTTTGATGCTGTAGTAAATCATCAATGCAAAAACGCCTAGAGCCATAGCCATGGTGATATTCACATCAGCAGACGGTACAACCTTAAGGTAAGGAATACCTAGCCAATGCTCTGCTGGGTATGGTAAGAAGTCGATAGGAACTAAGTCCATCACGTTCATCAAAAATACCCAACAAAAGATAGTCAGTGCTAAAGGCGCGATCAGTGGGTTGCGTCCATGGAACGTGTCTTTGACGTTATCGGCGACAAATTCAACGATCATTTCTACAGCACACTGAAGCTTACCCGGTACACCCGCTGTTGTTCTCTTTGCTACTTTGTAAAAAATTCCGAGGAAGATTAAACCAGTAAACCAAGAAAAAAACAGGCTATCGATATGTACGTTCCAGAAACTTGTCTCCGACCCTACTAAACCCAACTTGTATAGCGATAGGTTAGAAAGGTGGTGGGCAATGTAACCGGACGATGTTAGCGCTTCACCTGGCGCAGCCATAACTCATCCTATTTTTTGTTGTTAATGAATAGCACTGGTGCACAGATATTAATACCTAGTACCAGCAAATAGGTTAGTTTGAGGGGAACAAGTTCCACCTGCATATACATGTAGGCAACATAGAACAGTGCAACCGTGATGAGAATTTTCAGTACTTCACCCGTATAGAAGGAAGCAGCGATGCGCTTGGCAGCGCGAGCTCCACTAAACATGAAAGCACACAGCGCGAATACTGCATTGGCAACAACAAAAATGCCTCCGCCAATCAGCGCTGAAAATCCCCAGTCAGGATTTATGGCTACCGCCATTCCTGCTGCCACAAAAATAACCGCGCCAGACTGGATCATTAACAATTGCCTTGCGAGCTCTCGTCCTGGTCTAGCTAACGCAGCTACCATGTATTCGTACCTCTAGTAATATCCACTTCGCACTTAACTCTCTGTGCTGGGAAATTGGCGAAAATTATACGTTCAGTTCAACGTAAAGCAATTCGATTGCATCAAAAACTTACAGTTTTGTTTACAAAACGACAACTTTCGCACAAAATTCGATTAATTAGATTAATTGACCTAAATCAATTATCTCATCTAGGCCTCAAGCTTGGCAATTAGTTGGTCCAATTTGTGAGGCTCATCAAGACTTATCGTCAATTTCGCTTTTCCGTTTGCAGAACGGGTAAGAGAAACTTTTGCATCAAGCAGCTGACTCAATTTATGCGACATTTGCTCGGCTTCGGTATCCTCTTGTTGCCCTTTTTGCTCATTTTGTGGGGCTAAGCACTTTTTTACTAACTGTTCGGTTTGGCGAACAGTCATTTGCTTCTTAGCCACTTGTTGAGCTACTTCGACTTGCTGTTCGCCTTCTAACGCTAACAGAGCTCGAGCATGACCCATTTCCAATTTTTTATCTGCAACCAGACCTTTTACATCAACTTCCAACTGATTCAGACGTAATAGGTTACTCACCGTCGTTCTTGATTTACCAATCACATCGGCCACTTGCTGATGTGTCAGCGTGAATTCATCTTGTAGACGCTCAAGCGCTTGGGCTTCCTCAATCACATTCAAGTCTTCACGTTGAATGTTTTCAATCAACGCCATGGCGATGGCGGCACGATCTTCAACTTTTTTCACCAAACACGGCACGCGTTTTAAACCCGCCTGCCTTGCAGCACGCCAGCGGCGTTCACCTGCGATGATCTCAAACTGACCACTTTCGACCTGGCGAACCACGATTGGTTGAATAATGCCTTGTGATTGAATCGAAGCCGCTAGTTCTTCTAGCGCTTCAGGCGCCATATCTTTACGCGGTTGGTATACGCCCGGCTGCAATTGACCAATCGCTAAATCGGTTAACTCACCGTCTGCCGATAATTCTTGGCTATGCGATGCAATATGCTGTTTTTCACGAGCAAACGAACTGGTCGACAATAACGCATCCAGTCCTTTTCCGAGACCACGCTTAGACATGGGATTGAATTCCTTAGGTTAGAGTTAAACTGGGATTTCTTCGCGGCGGAGCATTTCGCCCGCTAGAGCAAGATACGCTTTGGCACCTGCGGAGTACTTATCGTAGTACATTGCAGGCTTACCGTGACTTGGTGCTTCAGCCAAACGAACATTACGCGGAATGACAGTACGGTAAACTTTATTCCCAAAGTGTTTTTTAAGTTGATCGGATACTTCATTCGATAAGCGGTTGCGTGGGTCGTACATGGTACGCAATAAACCTTCGATTTTGAGGTTTTCATTCACAACAGCCGCTAACTTGCTGATTGTATCCATAAGAGCAGTTAAACCTTCTAACGCAAAGTATTCACATTGCATCGGCACCAGCACAGAGTCAGCTGCCGCCATCGCATTGATTGTAAGAAGGTTTAGAGAAGGAGGACAATCAATAAAGATGAAATCATAGTTATCGCGAACTGACGACAATGCATTTTTTAGACGCACTTCACGAGCGAAAACTTCCATCAATTTGATTTCTGCCGCGGTTACGTCTCCGTTCGCCGCGATCAAATCATACTTCCCTGTTGTTTGGGTACAAACGACTTGATCGAACGGTGTATCTTCGACCAAAAGATCGTATGCGGTGGCGTCAACCATATACTTATCCACGCCACTGGCCATCGTAGCATTACCTTGCGGGTCGAGATCGATCACCAAAACCTTGCGCTTTGTTGCCGCCATCGAAGCCGCTAAGTTAATGCACGTTGTTGTTTTGCCGACCCCACCTTTCTGGTTGGCGATTGCTACAATTTTACCCACGATTACCTCGCTAATTTTCCTTGCGCGATAAGATTACTAGATGACGATCACCTTCCAACTCAGGAACAGCCAAAGATATGATCTCTGTCACACTGCACCATTCAGGAAGCTGATCCATTTCATCTTTAGGGTGCTGTCCTTTCAGCGCTAGAAACACCCCGTGCTCTTGTTTCGGCAAATGGTGGCACCATTCCACCATGTCTGTCATTGAAGCAAAAGCTCGACTCAAAACGCCATCAAATTTTTCTTCAGGCTGGAATTCTTCGACGCGACTTTGAATTGGTGTCACGTTTTTCAGCCCTAATGTGTGCACGACTTGCTTGATAAAACGGATGCGTTTGCCAAGACTGTCGAGCAAAAAGAAGGTTTTCTCAGGGTTCATGATTGCCAAAGGGATGCCCGGTAACCCCGGACCAGTACCAACATCAATGAAGCGCTCACCGGGCAGGTGTGCGCTTACAACGATACTATCAAGAATATGTTTCACTAACATATCAAGCGGATCACGTACCGATGTTAAATTGTACGCTTTGTTCCATTTGTCGAGCAGTTCGACATAACCAACTAACTGCTCTCGTTGCTGTTCTGACACTTCCAAATCGGTTTTCGCGATCAGTGAATCCAGCTTTGTTCGCAATGCGCTCATTATTCTTCCTCACCTTTCTTCAGCAAACCATGCTTTTTCAAGTGAACAAGTAGAATAGAAATTGCAGCAGGCGTAATACCAGAAATGCGTGATGCAATACCGATGCTCTCTGGTTTGGCCTCGCTCAGTTTAGCAACGACTTCGTTTGATAAACCTTTTACATCGCGGTAATCCAAATCAGCAGGTAACTTGGTATTTTCGTGACGCAGTGATTTTTCGATCTCTTCCTGCTGACGCTTGATGTAACCATCGTATTTCACTTGAATTTCAACTTGCTCAGCCGCTTGCTGATCTTCAAGTGCAGGAGCAAACGCTTCAAGTTGCGTCAGTTGCGAATAAGTGATCTCTGGACGACGCAGAAGATCCTCACCACTCGCTTCACGGGCCATTGGGGTTTTCAGTAGCTTGTTCAGCTCATCAACACCCTCTGACTTCGGATTCATCCACGTTGCTTTCAAACGCTGACGCTCCGTTTCCATATTGTTGATTTTCTCGTTAAAGCGAGCCCAACGAACATCATCAATCAAGCCTAGCTCGCGCGCTTTTTCCGTTAAACGCAAATCGGCATTATCTTCACGAAGTAGCAGGCGGTATTCCGCACGAGAAGTGAACATGCGGTACGGCTCTTTGGTACCCATGGTCGATAAGTCATCAATCAACACACCCATGTAAGCTTGGTCACGACGTGGGCTCCAGCCTTCTTTGTCTTGGCTAAACAAGCTTGCGTTTAGGCCCGCCATCAAGCCTTGCGCTGCGGCTTCTTCGTAGCCAGTCGTACCATTAATCTGGCCAGCAAAGAACAAACCATGGATGAACTTCGTCTCGTACGTTTGCTTCAAATCACGTGGATCGAAGAAATCGTATTCAATCGCATAACCTGGGCGAACGATGTGTGCATTTTCAAACCCTTTCATTGAGCGCACGATTTGTACTTGCACATCAAATGGCAAGCTGGTCGAGATACCATTAGGGTATAACTCGTGCGTGGTTAGGCCTTCTGGCTCAATGAAGATTTGGTGGCTGTTTTTGTCAGCGAAACGCATCACTTTGTCTTCAATAGACGGACAGTAACGAGGACCAATACCTTCAATCACACCTGCGTACATTGGACTGCGATCCAAGTTACTACGGATCACATCGTGAGTTTGTTCATTGGTGTGGGTAATGAAACATGGAATCTGACGCGGATGCTGTTCACGTTTGCCCATGAACGAGAATACAGGCGTTGGGTTATCACCGTGCTGAGCTTCTAGCACTGAAAAATCAACTGTACGAGCATCAATGCGCGGTGGAGTACCTGTTTTTAAACGATCCACACGGAACGGCAGTTCACGCAGTCGATCCGCTAATGCGATCGATGGTGGATCCCCGGCACGACCACCAGACGAGCTTTCCATACCTATGTGGATCTTACCACCAAGGAAGGTACCCACGGTTAGCACAACGGCTTTCGCATGGAAGCGAAGTCCCATTTGAGTTACCACACCAACTGCGCGATCTTGTTCAACAATCAGATCATCAACTGACTGCTGGAACAACGTTAAGTTAGGCGCATTTTCTAATGCATTACGAACGTACGCTTTGTACAGAGCGCGATCGGCTTGAGCTCGAGTTGCTCGTACTGCAGGACCTTTGGAGGCATTTAGTGTACGAAACTGAATACCTGCATGGTCGATAGCTTCAGCCATCAAACCGCCCATAGCATCTACTTCTTTTACTAAGTGACCTTTACCAATACCACCGATCGCCGGATTACAAGACATCTGGCCTAATGTATCGATGTTATGGGTAAGGAGAAGCGTTTTTTGTCCTGTGCGTGCAGATGCGAGCGCGGCTTCCGTTCCTGCGTGTCCGCCACCGACAACAATGACGTCAAAGTTTTCGTGATAAAGCATGAACTGACCTCAGGTATTCAAAGGGATTTAATGGACAGATAAAGGAGCCGTATTTTACCTGCTTTATGCCAGAGAGAAAAACGTTTTCTCGTTTTATCCGTTTTAAGCTTCAAGATAAATATATATAAGATCTATATATATGATCTTTTATTAGATCTACTATTAGGATCGACCGTTTCTGTGGATAACCTAAAAATGATCAACAAGATCATGGATCTTCTTTGGATCATATCTTGTGATCATGATTGGATCAGATCGAGGATTACCTGGGATCAAAAGTGGTGGTTATACACAGGGGGTAAAATTGATCAAAGTTGTTATTGGGATAACTAAAGGAAAATCACTGGATCTTATTGTAGTTATCCACAGTCTGTTTGGTTAGTTTTTGAGCGGTTAAACAAAATAATTTGGTGGGAGTTATTCACATGGGAGAAAACAGAGCCGAATTTCGACTCTGTTGAAGGGAAAGTCGTGAGTTTAAAAACGTTCGATATTCTCTTTTAACCACATCTCTGCGGCGTCTTCTGGCACATCATGGCTCAGTACATCGATTTTAAAGCAATCTGCGAGAGGGGTTGCACCAATATCCTCTAATAAATCATAAGCGTGTTGACCAGCGGCACAGAACGTATCGTAGCTAGAGTCACCAATCGCAATCACCGCAAATTTTACATCAGTCATTTTTGGCGGTGTATTTTGTAATGCTGCGATAAAAGGTTGGATATTATCAGGATACTCACCAGCTCCATGTGTAGAGGTGATCACCAACCACGTACCTTGATTTTCGATATCACTGAGGGAAGGCTGGTTGTGGATCGTTGTTTCAAATCCATTCTCGTTGAATAGATCACTCAGGTGATCCCCTACGTATTCTGCGCCACCTAACGTGCTGCCTGTAATAATGTGGATCATACTTCTTCCTTATTGAATGCGACGGCTAAAGCTCATGGATGGCTTGCCGTACAAAAAGAAACGCGGTGTGAGTTAAGCTCAGCACCGCGCGTTCGATTATTTACTTCCCGATACAGAATGAAGAGAAGATTCGTCCCAGTAAGTCGTCAGAACTGAACTCACCGGTAATCTCATTGAGATGTTGTTGGGTGATGCGTAGCTCTTCAGCCAATATTTCACCTGCCATATAGCCTTCAAGTTGCTCCTGGCCTATTTGAAGGTGCTGTGCGGCACGTTCTAATGCATCGAGATGACGACGACGAGCCATAAACCCACCTTCACTGTTGCCAGAGAAGCCCATACACTCCTTGAGATGATCGCGCAGAGCTTCAACCCCTGCACCAGTCTTCGCTGACAAACGGATAAGAGTAGGGTTATTGACGTGGCAGATCCCCATATCTTCACCCGTTTGATCCGCTTTATTACGGATCACAGTTATGCCAATGTTGTCTGGTAGGCGATCCACAAAATCTGGCCAGATATCTTTCGGATCGGTGGCATCGGTTGTAGTGCCATCCACCATGAACAACACGCGGTCTGCTTGGGCTATTTCATCCCACGCGCGTTCGATACCGATTTTCTCTACTTCATCGGAAGCATCACGCAAACCTGCTGTATCAATGATGTGTAGTGGCATGCCATCAATATGGATATGCTCACGCAGTACATCACGCGTGGTTCCTGCGATGTCGGTTACGATTGCAGATTCTTTACCCGATAGCGCGTTCAGTAGGCTTGATTTGCCCGCATTTGGACGACCCGCAATCACGACTTTCATCCCTTCACGCATAATAGCGCCTTGGTTAGCTTCTTTGCGCACCGCATCTAGGTTGTCGATGATGGCTTGTAGGTCACCAGCCACTTTACCGTCGGCCAAAAAGTCGATCTCTTCTTCAGGGAAGTCGATGGCTGCTTCAACATAGATACGCAAATGAATCAGCGACTCAACTAAGGTATTAATGCGGCCTGAAAATGCGCCCTGTAAGGATTGCAGCGCCGATTTTGCTGCTTCTTCAGAACTGGCATCAATGAGGTCTGCGATCGCCTCGGCTTGAGCGAGGTCGAGTTTATCGTTCAGAAATGCGCGTTCAGAGAACTCACCAGGGCGAGCAGCTCGAATACCATCTATACCTAGAATGCGTTTTATCAGCATATCCATCACGACGGGGCCGCCATGGCCTTGCAGCTCAAGTACGTCTTCACCGGTAAATGAGTGCGGGTTAGGGAAGTACAGTGCGATGCCCTGATCAAGCACAGTGCCATCTTCTGACTTAAACGGCAGGTACTCTGCGTAGCGGGGCTTTAGTGTTTTGCCAGTGACTTCTAACGCCACTTGGTTGGCTTTAGGGCCAGAAACTCGAATAATACCGACACCGCCACGACCAGGCGCGGTCGCTTGAGCGACAATCGTATCTGTAGTCATAATTTTGCCTTTTGAGCTGGGCTATAGGGAAGATACCTAGGGAGCCATCACAATTAATTAGCTGAATTGTAATCAGCCAAAAACAAAAAGGCGACCTTTTGGCCGCCTTTCTCAATCATTTCCTAAAAGGTTACTTGCTGTGTAAGCCTTTTTTCTCTAATCCTTTGTAGATCAGAGTTTGCTGGATAAGCGTTACGATGTTCGACACCAACCAGTACAGAACGAGACCTGATGGGAAGAACAAGAAGAAGAAGGTAAACATAACCGGCATAAAGGTCATGATCTTCTGCTGCATTGGATCCGTTACCGTTGTCGGGCTCATCTTCTGGATTAGGAACATAGACGCACCCATCAATAGCGGCAGGATGTAGTAAGGGTCCTGCGCTGAAAGGTCATGAATCCAACCGAAGAATGGAGAGTGACGTAGCTCTACCGATTCCATTAGTGCCCAGTAAAGCGCGATGAAAATAGGCATCTGTAGGATAAGAGGTAGACAACCACCTAGTGGGTTCACTTTCTCTTTCTTGTACAGTTCCATCATTTCTTGGCTCATGCGCTGACGGTCATCACCGATACGCTCACGCATTGCTTGCAGCTTAGGCTGTAGCATGCGCATTTTCGCCATAGACGTGTATTGCGCTTTTGTTAGTGGGTACATTGCACCACGAACGATGAAGGTCAGACAGATGATTGCCACACCCCAGTTACCAACAAAGCTCTGGATGAATGAAAGCAACATATGAAGAGGCTTCGCAATGAACCATAACCAGCCGTAGTCCACTACTAGGTCTAGGTTAGGTGCCACTTCTGCCATTTCATCTTGCAGTTTTGGACCAACCCAAAGTGTTGCTTCAAACTTAGCCTGATCGCCTGTTGCGATAGTTTTGTTCGGCATACGAACGCCGATGTCGCCTAGGTTGCCAATTACACGAGTGTATAGGTTAGTACCTGGTTCGTTACGTGGGATCCAAGCTGCGGCAAAGTAGTGCTGAATCATTGCTGCCCAACCTTGGCCATCGGCTAGGTTAAGAGACAGGTTGCGATCCTGCATATCATCAAAGCTGTACTTCTTGTAACGCGTATCTTCTGTTGAGTATGCGCCACCACGGTAAGTAGGCATTGTGATGCTACCACCATCGTCCATTAGGTTTTGACGTAGGTGAGCGTACATACCAAATGTTGCGTTGTTGCCTGAGTTGTTCACTACATCGTATTCAACATTAAGCGCGTAGCTGCCGCGTTTAAAGATGTAAGTTTTGGTGTATTCGATGCCGTTTGCAGTGAATGTCATCGGAACGCGAAGTTCATCTTGACCGTCAGCCATTGTGAAGCTGTCTGCACTTACGTTGTAGTGAGGGCGATTTGTGCTGCTCAAGTCGATACCTTGAGGACCCACTAGACCGCTTTGAGCGATAAATTGGTGACCTTGAGCGTCTTTAAGCAGAACAAAGGAATCTGATGAATCTAACTCAGCAGAGTATTCGTTAAGGTTGGCATGTACCACATCGCCACCAACGGTGTCGATCGACAGAGTTAAAACATCAGTCGTTACTGTGATAGTTTTTGCAGAAGCTTGCTGTTGACCAGGAACTGGGTCAAGTTCATCAGCAAAAGATGGTGCAGGTAGAGTGCTGCTTGATTGAGCCTGTTCAACTGCTTGAGGTTCTGGATTCTTTGCAACTTGCCATTGTTGAAACAGCAAAAAAGAAACCAGGGCCAAACCGATGAGCAGGATATTACGTTGAGAATCCATCGTTAGTTATCTCTGTCTTGTTTTTGGACTGGTGGAACGGGGTCATACCCCCCTTCATTCAAAGGGTGGCATTTTAATAGACGTTTGCCTGATAACCAACATCCTTTTACAAAACCGTGAGCTCTCAAAGCTTCTAGCGCGTAAGTGGAACAGGTTGGTGTGAACCGGCAACGAGGACCAATCAAAGGGCTGATAAACCAGCGATACAGATAAACGAGCCCAATGGCTATCCACGTGAAGGGCGAGACAGGCGTTGCCATAGCTTATCAAACAACTTAAAAATTTCCTCATTGCTTAAATCTTGCGCGCTTTTCTTCGCAATCACAACAAAATCTTTGTTTGGAAGCTGATGTTGATTGTTACGAAAGCTTTCACGAGCCAAACGCTTAAATCGGTTACGACCGACAGCCGTTTTGATTTGCTTTTTGGGAACCGCTAAACCTAATCGTGGGTGAGAAAGTTTGTTATTGCGAGCAATGATGGTGAAATGAGGCGAGCCAGCTCGATGAGCTTGCTGGAAGACGTTTTGATAATGCTCGGGAGTTAACAAACGTAACTCCCGATTAAACGCGTACGTGTTCAAAATAAACTAGCGATTATTTTGATAGGCGCGCACGGCCTTTTGCACGACGTGCGTTGATAACTTTACGACCGTTCTTAGTTGCCATGCGAGCACGGAAGCCGTGAGTACGCTTGCGCTTTAGAACTGTAGGTTGAAAAGTGCGTTTCATGATAATTACCTTTACTGATCAGTAGTTTTAGGTTCTTGTTAAACCCGGCGTGGGTATTTGCTTTCTTATATAAAGAAGCTCTTTATATAGAGAAGGACAACCGACGCCTCTCAACAAAGAGGCGGAATTGTAATCACACTCACATAATGTGTCAATGACTCAATGAGTACGAAATTCCGGCCGGGCGATTATACGTAGTGTGAGTAAAATCTCAAGGATCAATCGATCCTGATGCTTGATCGTTACTCTATTCCTACTTGGTTAAGGAATTTTTTCAAACGAGGATCTTGTGGATTATCGAAGATATCCTGTGGAGAACCTTGCTCAACGATATTGCCTTCCGCCATGAAGATCACTCTATCAGCGACTTCTTTCGCGAATTGCATCTCGTGCGTCACCACCAGCATAGTTTGATGCTGATTAGCTAACTTCTTCATTAATGAGAGAACTTCACCGACCCATTCAGGATCCAGCGCAGAAGTTGGTTCGTCAAACAACAGCAGTTCTGGTTGCAGCGCCATCGCTCGGCCGATACCCACACGTTGTTGTTGGCCGCCAGACAATGCCGCTGGATAACTATCGCCTTTATCCCCAAGACCGATATCATCCAGAATTTGTTGCGCTCGTTTGAGAGCATCGGCTTTTTTCCAACCTCGAACGGTCACTAGACCTTCGGCAATGTTCTGGCGCGCATTCATATGGGCAAACAGGGCATAGTTTTGGAACACAAAGCCAGTTCGACGACGCAGCGCTAATACTTCGGCTTTAGTGTGTTTTTGAGTATCAACGGAGATGTCATCTATCGTGATACTACCTTCATCTGCTTGTTCTAGAAAGTTCACCGTACGCAGCAAGGTTGATTTACCCGTACCACTTGAGCCGATAATCACGATGATCTCACCTTGCTTAATATCGAGGTCGATGCCTTTCAGCACTTCAGTCTCACCAAAACGTTTGTGAATATTTTCTAACTTAATCATCGTACGTACGCCTTATTCAGTTTTGCTTCTGCCCAGATTTGTACGCGAGTCAGAATTACCACCACGCCCCAGTAAATAAGAGCAACCGCAAGGAAAGCTTCAAAGAAACGGAAACTTGATGAGGCTTCCATCTGTGCTTTCGCCATGATTTCGGCCACACCAAGCGTGAAAGCGAGAGACGTTGACTTGATCATATCGATGAAGTAGTTCATCAATGAAGGCAGTGCGACACGCGTTGCTTGAGGTAAAATCACTCGGCGCATTGCTTGGGATGTCGTCATACCGACCGATAAGCTCGCTTCCATTTGGCTGCGATCAATGCCAATAATGGCGGCACGAATACTTTCCGCCATATAAGCGGCAAAGTGCAGCGTTAAACCGATAACCGCTGCTGAAAAGGCGTCGATACCGACCATCAATGGAAAAATTTGCGGTAAGCCGTAATAAAGCAGGAAAAGCTGAACCAACAGTGGGGTGCCACGGAAGAAGCTGATGTACAGTTGGCTTAATTGATCCAGAACTGGCAGTTTAAATACGCGAATATTGGCTAAAATGACGGATAAAATCAGCGAAAACACCAATCCCCATGTCGCCATTTCCATGGTTGTGCCAAGATATTTCAGCAATATCGGCAACAGTTCCAACATGTAATTAAAGTCAAATCCCATACGGCTTACCTAAAGGCTAGAGAAAAGAAAAGGTGGAAAACAAGTTCCACCTTTACGTAAGTTTATTTTAGTCCGAGAGTGATACCACTTTGCGGCCTAAAGTACAAAGAGTTCTTATTTCGTGATGTCAGCGCCAAACCACTTCACGGAAATTTTCTCTACTGTACCATCTGCGCGCATCTCAGCTAGTGCTTTGTTTACTTCTTCTTGCAGCTTACGACCTTTCTCGTTGTCAACGAAAGGCCATGCGTTTTGAATGGTCTCAAACGGTTCGCCTGCCAATTCCAGAGGAAGGCCAGTTTTCTTAATCAGCTCTAACGCAGAAAGACGATCCATTACAAACGCGTCTGCACGACCGAGCGCCACGTCATGTTCGATACCTGTGTCGTACGTTTTAATGTTGATCTTGCCGTCTTTGTCGTATTGACGCAGCAGTTGCTCAAAGTTAGAGCCTAGGTTCACCGCAACGGTTTTGCCCGCAAGATCGTCAACACCTTTGATGCTGTCGTTGCCTTTACGCACGGTAATTTGTGCGCCATCTACAACGTAAGGGTCAGCAAATAGGTATTTAGCTTTACGCTCATCAGTCATGGTGATTTGGTTGGAGATCGTATCGATACGACCAGTTTCTAAAAGACCAAATAAACCAGAGAAGTTGGCTGTTACGTATTCGATTTTGTAATCGTTACGTTTACCGATTTCATCCCACATGTCGACTTCAAAGCCTTGTAGCTTGTCTTGCTTTACAAAAGTAAACGGGAAGTAGCGACCTGACATACCAACTTTGACTTCAGTAGCGGCTTGTACGGTTGCTGCCGACAGTGCAATGGCTGCAACGGCAACCTTAATCCAGTTTTTCATAATACATCTCCATAATTTTATGGTTGGAAATACTACTGTTAGTTAGCTCAATTAAATAAATAACCAAGAGCAATAACCTAGACCTGTGAGTTATTAGATAATAGAAGAAGAATGTTAAATGTGACGAAAATGCGAACTGAACCTAGCGAAATGATCGACAAAATCATCATTGGGAATAAAATAATACACAGACTTATCACCAATCGCTCGATCTTGTGAATTTTGCCCAATTGTGGATCGTTGTGTGGGCAAATTTGGGGCAAGGTGTGTTGATCTCATCAAGTTTGCAGAAATAATTGTGAATAACTTGGATCTTATTCACTGGATCGTCGATCAATCGCTGGCGATCTTGGTTATCAACAGGTAAAATTGCCAGTCTTTTCCGATAATTCAATTACTCAGTGGGGGCACCGTGTCATCTTCGCTTTGGCTGCAATGTTTGCAGCAGCTTCAAGAAGAGCTACCAGCTACAGAATTCAGCATGTGGGTTCGTCCGCTACAAGCGGAGCTCAATGACAATACTCTCACTCTATTCGCGCCAAACCGCTTTGTGTTGGACTGGGTGCGTGATAAGTATCTGAACAATATTACTCGCTTACTGCAGGAATACTGCGGTGGCGATATTCCTAACTTACGTTTTGAAGTGGGGAGCCGACCTGTCTCCGCACCAAAACCAGCGCCGACACGTACGCCTGCAGATGTGGCTGCCGAGTCATCTGCACCTGCGCAATTACAGGCGCGTAAGCCAGTACACAAAACCTGGGATGACGATGCTCAAGCGATTGCGGCTATCAATCACCGCTCAAACATGAACCCAAAGCACAAGTTCGACAACTTTGTTGAAGGTAAGTCGAACCAACTGGGTTTGGCTGCGGCGCGTCAGGTATCGGATAATCCTGGTGCAGCATACAATCCGCTGTTCCTATACGGCGGCACGGGCTTGGGTAAAACGCACTTGTTGCATGCGGTGGGCAACGCGATTGTGGATAACAACCCGAACGCAAAAGTGGTCTACATGCACTCAGAACGTTTTGTGCAAGACATGGTAAAAGCGTTGCAAAACAATGCGATTGAAGAATTCAAACGCTACTACCGCAGCGTGGATGCGCTCCTTATCGATGACATCCAATTCTTTGCTAATAAAGAACGTTCACAAGAAGAATTCTTCCATACCTTCAACGCACTATTGGAAGGTAATCAGCAGATCATTCTAACGTCTGACCGTTATCCTAAAGAAATTAATGGCGTTGAAGATCGTCTTAAATCTCGCTTTGGTTGGGGTCTTACTGTTGCGATCGAGCCACCTGAGCTTGAAACGCGTGTGGCGATTTTGATGAAAAAAGCTGAAGATCACCAAATCCACCTTGCTGATGAAGTGGCATTCTTCATTGCCAAGCGTCTGCGTTCGAACGTTCGTGAGCTAGAAGGTGCACTGAACCGTGTTATCGCGAATGCGAATTTTACTGGTCGTCCAATTACGATTGATTTTGTTCGTGAAGCGCTGCGCGATCTGCTTGCTCTACAAGAGAAGCTGGTGACGATCGATAACATTCAAAAGACCGTGGCGGAATACTACAAGATTAAAGTGGCGGACTTGCTGTCTAAGCGTCGTTCTCGTTCTGTAGCGCGTCCTCGTCAGCTGGCTATGGCGTTAGCAAAAGAGCTAACCAACCATAGCTTGCCTGAAATTGGCGATGCGTTTGGGGGCCGCGATCATACGACCGTACTTCATGCTTGTCGCAAGATTGAGCAGCTGCGTGAAGAGAGCCACGACATTAAAGAAGATTACTCTAACTTGATTCGCACCCTGTCTTCGTAATCGGTTAGAATAACGGTATTCTAAGCAAATCATTTATTGAGCTGACAGCGTAAAGAGCCAAGCATGAAATTTACCATTGAACGTAGTCATTTAATCAAACCGCTACAGCAGGTTTCGGGCGCTTTAGGTGGCCGACCAACTCTGCCAATCTTGGGTAACCTACTTCTTAAAGTAGAAGAGAACGTATTGTCGATGACGGCAACCGATCTTGAAGTAGAGTTAGTAAGCAAAGTGACGCTAGAAGGTGATTTTGAAGCGGGCAGCATTACCGTTCCTTCGCGTAAGTTTCTCGATATCTGCCGTGGTTTACCGGACGATGCGATCATCACATTTGTATTAGAAGGTGATCGCGTACAAGTTCGCTCTGGTCGCAGCCGTTTCTCGTTGGCAACGCTTCCTGCGAACGATTTCCCTAATATTGAAGACTGGCAAAGCGAAGTGGAAGTATCACTGAGCCAAGCTGATTTACGTACGCTGATCGACAAAACTCAGTTCTCGATGGCGAATCAAGACGTTCGTTACTACCTCAACGGCATGTTGTTTGAAATTGACGGCACCACGCTACGCAGCGTGGCGACGGACGGCCACCGTATGGCGGTATCGCAAACTCAGCTAGGTGCGGACTTTGCGCAGAAGCAAATCATCGTGCCACGCAAAGGTGTGCAAGAATTAGTAAAGTTGATGGATGCGCCAGAGCTGCCCGTAGTACTTCAGATCGGTAGCTCCAATGTTCGTGCTGAGGTGAATAACTTTACTTTTACCTCTAAGTTGGTTGATGGTCGTTTCCCTGACTACCGCCGTGTATTGCCTCAGAGCACCAATAAGACACTAATAGCAAGTTGTGACGAGTTGCGCCAAGCCTTCTCTCGTGCTGCGATTCTTTCCAATGAAAAATTCCGTGGCGTGCGTGTGAATCTGGCTGATACTGAAATGCGCATAACCGCGAATAACCCAGAACAAGAAGAAGCGGAAGAGATGCTTGATGTAACCTTTGAAGGTGACGCCATCGAAATCGGCTTTAACGTAAGCTATGTGCTTGATGTTCTGAACACGTTGCGTTGTGAAAATGTACGTGTGTCGATGTCGGATGCTAACGCTAGCGCGTTGATTGAAAATGCCGACGATGACAGTGCCATGTACGTGGTGATGCCAATTCGTCTATAAGCCAACTGAATGCCTCTTTCTCGTCTCATCATTCAGCAGTTTCGAAACATTAAAGCCTGTGATATTGAGTTATCAGCAGGCTTTAACTTTCTTATCGGGCCGAACGGCAGCGGTAAAACCAGTGTCTTAGAAGCGGTTTATCTGCTCGGACATGGCCGCTCATTCAAGAGCTCTCTCACCGGACGAGTGATACAAAATGAGTGTGACGAACTGTTTGTTCATGGTCGTTTTTTGAACTCGGATCAATTTGAGCTACCTATCGGCATTAATAAGCAGCGTGATGGCTCAACAGAGGTTAAAATAGGCGGTCAATCTGGACAAAAATTAGCGCAGTTGGCACAAGTTCTGCCTCTGCAGTTGATACACCCAGAAGGGTTTGATTTACTGACAGATGGCCCTAAACATCGTCGTGCGTTTATTGATTGGGGCGTGTTTCATACCGAGCCCGCTTTTTATCAAGCATGGGGAAGGTTCAGGCGCCTGAACAAGCAGCGCAACGCGTTGTTGAAAACCGCCAATAGTTATCGTGAGCTCAGTTATTGGGATCAGGAAATGGCAGGATTGGCTGAAAACATCAGCCAATGGCGAGCAAGTTACATCGAGCAGATGAAAACCGTCGCAGAAACTATCTGTCAGACATTTTTGCCAGAATTTGAGATCCAATTGAAGTATTATCGTGGCTGGGATAAAGACACCCCATACCACGAGATACTAGAAAAGAATTTTGAGCGTGATCAGGCATTGGGATACACCTTTAGTGGTCCAAACAAAGCTGATTTGCGCATTAAAGTGAACGGAACGCCCGTTGAAGATGTTCTGTCACGCGGTCAATTAAAACTCATGGTGTGTGCATTGCGTGTAGCGCAAGGGCAACACCTGACAGAGATGGCCGGTAAACAATGCATTTACCTAATTGATGACTTCGCGTCGGAATTAGATAGCCAACGTCGCAAGCGTCTTGCTGACTGCTTAAAAGAGACGGGCGCACAAGTATTTGTAAGCTCTATCACTGAAAGCCAAATCGCCGATATGTTGGACGATAACGGTAAATTGTTTCATGTGGAACATGGCAGGATAGAGTCAAACTAGAAGAGAGAAACTCATGTCTGAAAATTACGATTCATCGAGTATTAAGGTACTGAAGGGTCTGGATGCGGTACGTAAGCGTCCAGGAATGTACATCGGCGATACGGACGACGGCACCGGCCTTCACCACATGGTTTTCGAGGTGGTGGATAACTCAATTGATGAAGCGTTGGCAGGTCACTGTAAAGACATCGTTGTGACAATTCATGAGGATAACTCGGTTTCCGTTAGCGATGATGGTCGTGGCATTCCAACAGAAATCCACTCAGAGGAAAATGTCTCTGCAGCAGAAGTAATCATGACGGTTCTTCACGCGGGTGGTAAGTTCGACGATAACTCATACAAAGTATCGGGTGGTCTTCACGGGGTAGGTGTTTCAGTAGTAAACGCACTATCAGAGAAAGTTGAGCTAACGATTCATCGTGGTGGCCATATCCATACGCAAACCTACCGCCATGGTGAGCCTCAAGCGCCACTAGCCGTTGTGGGTGATACGGATAAAACCGGTACACAAATTCGTTTCTGGCCAAGTGCCGAAACGTTCTCTAACACTGAGTTCCACTATGACATTCTGGCGAAACGCCTGCGTGAACTGTCATTCCTGAACTCTGGTGTGTCGATCAAATTGGTTGATGAACGTGAAGCGGACAAACATGATCACTTCATGTATGAAGGTGGTATTCAAGCGTTCGTTGATCACCTAAACACCAACAAAACGCCAATCATCGAAAAAATCTTCCACTTTAACTCTGAGCGTGAAGACGGCATTTCAGTTGAAGTGGCGATGCAATGGAACGATGGTTTCCAAGAGAACATCTTCTGCTTTACCAACAATATCCCACAGCGTGATGGTGGTACTCACCTTGCTGGTTTCCGTGCTGCGCTAACACGTACATTGAACAGCTTTATGGATAAAGAAGGTTTCTCGAAGAAAGCGAAAACAGCGACTTCAGGCGACGATGCGCGTGAAGGTCTAACTGCGGTTGTTTCGGTGAAAGTGCCTGATCCTAAGTTCTCAAGCCAAACAAAAGACAAACTGGTTTCTTCTGAAGTGAAATCAGCTGTTGAGTCTGCAATGGGTGAAAAACTGTCTGAGTTCCTGATTGAGAACCCGACAGAAGCGAAGATGGTTTGTTCGAAAATCATCGATGCAGCACGTGCTCGTGAAGCAGCGCGTAAAGCTCGTGAAATGACGCGCCGTAAAGGTGCACTAGACCTAGCTGGCCTTCCAGGTAAACTTGCAGACTGTCAGGAAAAAGATCCGGCACTCTCTGAACTATACATAGTGGAGGGTGATTCGGCAGGCGGCTCCGCAAAACAAGGCCGTAACCGTAAGAACCAAGCGATCCTACCGCTAAAAGGTAAGATTCTTAACGTAGAAAAAGCACGTTTCGACAAGATGCTATCTTCTCAAGAAGTAGCAACACTGATCACCGCACTAGGTTGTGGTATCGGTCGTGACGAGTACAACCCGGACAAGCTTCGTTACCACAACATCATCATCATGACCGATGCCGATGTCGATGGTTCGCACATCCGTACGCTACTGTTGACCTTCTTCTACCGTCAAATGCCAGAGCTTATCGAGCGTGGCTATGTGTACATCGCTCAGCCACCACTATACAAAGTGAAAAAAGGCAAACAAGAGCAGTACATCAAAGACGAAGAAGCGATGAACCAATACCAAGTATCATTGGCTCTGGATAATGCATCGCTACACGTAAACGCAGAAGCACCAGCATTGGCAGGTGAAGCACTAGAGAAGCTTGTTCAACAGTACAATGCGGGGATTAAACTGGCGGAACGTATGAGCCGTCGTTACCCAAGTGCTTTGGTAAACGAGCTGATTTACACTCCTCGCCTAACGCCAGAGCAATGCCATGACGCATCAGTTGTGGAAGCGTGGACGAAGCAGCTTATTGAGCAGCTGAATGCGAAAGAAGTGGGTGCGAGCCAATACAGCTACGAAGTTGAGCAGCACGAAGAGCTTGGCTTAAACTTGCCTAAGATTGTGGTTCGTACTCACGGTGTGACGCACGAACATGCAATTAGCATCGACTTCCTAAACTCGAAAGAGTACGGCAAGTTGGCTGATCTATCAGAAGCACTTGATGGACTTCTGGAAGAAGGCGCGTACATCAAGCGTGGTGAGCGTACTATGCCAGTGGCAAACTTTGCAGAAGCGCTTGACTGGTTAGTGAAAGAGTCAATGCGTGGATTAAGCCGTCAGCGCTACAAAGGTCTAGGTGAGATGAACCCAGACCAACTTTGGGAAACCACCATGGACCCAGAAACTCGTCGTATGATGCAGGTAACGATTGAAGATGCGGTAGGCGCAGATCAACTGTTCACTACGCTAATGGGTGACCAAGTAGAACCTCGTCGTAACTTCATCGAAGAGAACGCACTGAAAGTAGCGAACCTAGACGTATAACGACACTGTTCGTGATAGTAAAAAGCAGCGAGAAATCGCTGCTTTTTTTGTTGTACCACCAGCTAAAATCGCCACTTTCTGCTAAAGCGGATGTTTTTCTGGTACTAACTGCCAACAACCCGATCAAGCCTGCCATTTTATTTCTGTTTTCTTTTTTTCTCGCCATTTTGTTCGCTTGAGCGTTTTTGCTTTCTTTTTTCTGCTCGCTATAGTGCTGAAGAGCTGATGAATAAGGAGACTAAGAAAATGGTGATGACTTTCCTGAACTAAGCCGGAAGTGATGCACTTCCGGTTCAATGCACTGAATTTATTTGTAAGACAAGGCATTAAGAAGGAAATAATCATGTTTGAACGCTGGTTCTCAGCGTACTGCTTGGCGCTGCGAACTTGGTGGTTAACCAGTCGCTTTTTAACCTATCAATCACCACTAAGGTTGTTATCGCTATTTGAAATCTGCGAGCAACAAGCCCATTGCCGTAACCGAGCTCGTATTGCGGTTGGGGACACGGTTCGCTTAGTGGATGTTGAACGCGCCTATCAATATCGCATGACATTGGTCAGCTCGCGTAAGGGGCAACCCATGACAGGTATGCTCGCGGTCGATTCTTATTTGGGGTCTCGACTGTTAGGTCGAGCTAAAAATGATGCGCTCGAAGTGGAAATTTTTAATCAGCGACGCTGCTTTGTGATTACTGAAATTGTTCATCAATCGCAGCCACCAGCTCAGAAAATGCTGTGTGGTTGTCTGTTGTGCCAATAAATAGAGGTGAAGTCATGAGTAAGAAAGAAAAGAAACAACCGCAGTTGAGTCTAAAAGAAAAGCGCAAACTAAAGCAGGAAAAGGCGGCAGAAAAGGGCGTTGTAAAAGCGCGTAAATCCTCCCGCAAGTAAAGTTTAGATTGAGCCCTCCAGAACGGCGGGCTTTTTATCACTGATCGTGAAGTGATGAGGAACTAAGCTGTTCAAGGGGATAGTGGATGCTTTAAAAATTTTTTATTTTTTCCCTTGAAAGTCATTTTTGACGACCTTATATCTAGTTGTGAAGAGGGTGACTGGCTTGCTAGAGACTAGAAGACCAGCCCTCTTAAATCGCTAAAACGAGATCGCTCAGAAGAGGATATGGCGTTTTAGCACACAACTTAAACCTTTAGATTCAATATCATGTCTCCGAGCCAAACCAAGGCCAGTGGAATGATAAGAATCTCTTAGTTCGGCGTTGGTTTTTGCATAAACACGCCAGTAGGATGAAACTCATCTGAACTAAGACTATTGCTTAATTAAGAGGATAGATTTATGCGTAATGTAGATTTCTCACCACTATACCGTAATGCAATTGGCTTTGATCGTCTGCTAAACCTGATGGAAGCGAATACAGCGAAAAATACTTCTGGCGGTTACCCTCCATACAACATTGAGCAAAAAGACGAGCACAACTACCGTATTACTATGGCCGTTGCTGGCTTTGCTGAAGAACAGCTCGATCTGACTCAAAACGAAAACATGTTGATTGTGAAGGGCGAACGTAAAGCAGAAGAAGGCAAAAACTACGTTTACCAAGGTATTGCAGAACGTGATTTTGAACGTAAATTCCAGCTAGCGGATTACGTAAAAGTCGTGGGTGCATCAATGGAAAACGGTCTGCTTCATATCGATTTAGTTCGTGAAATCCCTGAAGCCATGCAACCACGTAAGATTGCTATCGGTGGCAACAACCTGATTGAGAACAACTAATCAGTTAACCACCCGGTTATAGAATGAGAAAGAGCGCCATATGGGCGCTCTTTTTAGTTTGGGGGTTTTCAAATCCGCTATTTCAAAGCCGTAATTTCAAAGAGAAGAACGGCTGAGTTCAATCCGTCTATTTACCTTCGCGGTAAGCCTTTTCCACTTCTTCAGCGATAATCGCAATGCCTTTTTGCATCATCTCATCATCTTGAACGTAGTTCATACGCAGGCATTGGTGCGCGTGATCCCACTCGTCTTGCTGACCAATAAAGAAATATTCACCAGGGACAATCAATACGCCACGCGCTTTCAAGCGTTGGTACAGTTCCATTGTTGTGATTGGCAGTTCATCAAACCATAACCACAAGAAGATAGCGCCTTCCGGCTTGTGGATGCGGAATCGCTCATCGGTAATTGCTTGTTGGAGCAGTTCAACCGCACGTTGTGATTTTTGCTTGTAGAACGGCTTAATCACCTCTGAACTCAGTTTAAGCAGATCACCTTTGCCAATTATATGGTTTGCCAGCGCTGGACCAACACTGCCCGGCGCTAGGCTGATGATGCCGTTCATATTGGTTAACGCTTGAGTGATTTCTTCACTCGCAATCACAATGCCACAACGCACGCCCGGTAAACCAAGCTTAGATAGGCTCATGCATAGGATGGTGTTTTCATTCCAGAACGGTTCGACATCTTCAAAGATGATGTTCGGGAAAGGTAGACCGTAGGCGTTATCGATGATCAGTGGGATGTTGTTCTCACGTGCTAGCTTGTCCAGCTTACGTACTTCTTCATCTGTCAGTACATTACCCGTTGGGTTAGTTGGGCGAGACGCGCAGATTGCCGCAACAGAGTCGTCGACGGCGAGTTGCTCAAAATCGACGTGGTATTTAAACAGGCCGTTATCTAACAGCTCGATTTCTGGGTGGTAAGAGATAAAGATATCTTCATCAATGCCAGCATCACCATAACCGATGTATTCAGGCGCGATAGGCAGTAGCACTTTCTTGTGCGAACCGTCTGGCTGTTTACCTGCCAACAAGTTGAACAAGTAGAAAAAGCCACTTTGGCTACCGTTAGTTAGGCTGATGTTTTTTTCGGAAATATCCCAGCCGTAAGTTTCACGGAATAACTGAGCTAGCGCTTTGACGAACGCGTCTTTACCCTGCGGGCCATCGTAGTTGGCGAGGGCGGCGACGAGCTCCCCACTGGCGAGCATTTCCTCACTGGCTTGGTGAAAGTAATCGAGCATGGCAGGAATGGCGGCAGGATTACCTCCACCGAGCATGATGGCACCTGGTGTGCGCAGACCATCATTCAAATCGTCCATTAACTGCGTAATACCTGAATACTGATTAAATTTTTCACCAAACTTTGAGAACTGCATGCTGACTTATACCTAATTCATTGTGATTGCTTTGTGTATGTTTATGCCGATGTTTTATCGGCTTATCGAGTAATCCTTGACCTTACCTCAATGTGTAATTAACGCAAAGTGTGAATTAAGCCGAAAAAGAAAAAAGTGCGTCATCAGACCAGAGGAACGAGACAAAAGGGCAAAAAGAACAATAAAAAAGGGAAGCTTATGCTTCCCTTGCTGGTGGAGAGAGTGTGATTTACTCACCGGTGTAAACAATCAGCACCTTATCGTCTTGGTATTGGCGTTCGAACGCGTAGTAACCTTCTTGATTGCGAGTGATGTGCTTACCTTGAGCAACTGCTGGGTGGCGTTTACGGAATTCACCCAACTTTTGCCAATGTTGCAGTAGATCTTCACGTTCGCCATGAATCTTATCCCATGGCATATCTGAGCGTGTGCCTTGGTGAGTATCTGAACCAGTAATGCCAAAATCACGGGCGATCTCATCACCGTAATAGATCTGTACTGCACCCGGAGCCAGCATCAGTGCATTCGCGGCACGTGCTTGGTCATCAAAGCTGCGGCTGCGTGCTGACCAAAACAGCTGTGTATCGTGTGAAGACAAGTAGCTCAACACGTTGAACTCAGGATCGGTATTGATGCGTTCTGCATAGCGGCGGTAATCATTATCAAGTTGAGCGAAACACTTCAGCGCTTTTGGTGCCACATCAGATTGGAACTCGAAGTTGATGATGGAATCGAAGCCGTTATCGAAATACGGGCTCTTCACTACGCTATGTGCCCACACTTCACCTGTCATCCAGAAAGGTAGGTCATCCAAGGCTTTGTCCGGGTTGTTTTGTTTCCATTGAGCAAGCGCTTGGGTGGTGCTGGCTTTCAACTCTGCCCACGCTTCCATTTCAACGTGTTTAGCGGTGTCGACACGGAAGCCGTCAATGCCATAGTCGCGCACCCAATCGGATAACCAGGTAATCAGGTGTTCACGTGGGGTTTGCAGCTCATCTTGCGCATTGGTGTCTTTATTGCGGAAGAAGTTTGGTAATCCGGTTTTCTGAGTTGATTCGGTTTTGAGATCCGGTAGGTAGTTCAAAGACATGGTGATGTCGTTGTAGCCCGGAGCATCGTAGTCGCCAATATCGGTGCGGATCCAATCTTTGCCCCACCATTTATCCCACGCTTCGCTATCACCGTATTTGATGTAGTCGTTGAAGCTGTGCCAGCTTTGTCCTGATTTTGGCTGCCAGTCGGTCCATTTTTCACCAAGGACTTCTTTGGCTTCTTGGTCATCAAGGTAAAGCTGACCAAATCCGAATTCCTGCATGTCTGCTAATGTCGCATAACCTGTGTGGTTCATGACCACATCCCAAATCACGCGGATACCTTTCTTATGGGCAGTATCGACGAAGGTTCTGAGTTCATCTTCGGTACCCATGTTGGCATCAAGCTTGGTCCAATCTTGGTGATAGTAGCCGTGGTAGCCGTAGTGCTTAAAGTCGCCTTTATCGCCGCCGCCAACCCAGCCGTGGATTTGTTCCAGTGGCGAGGTTATCCAGATAGCATTCACACCAAGTGATTCGATGTAATCGAGTTTTTTCGTCAGACCCGCCAAGTCACCACCGTGGAAGGTGCCAATCTCATATTTTCCGTCTTTGCTGCGACCGTAGCTGTTGTCGTTGTCTGGGTTGCCATTGTAGAAGCGGTCGGTCATGACGAAGTACACCGTCGCATTGTCCCAACTGAACGGTTTGTCGGCTTGTTGTTCAACTTCTTCTAGCAGCAATAGACCTTGGCTCATAGGACCCGGTTGCATGGTGACGCTGCCATTGGCGACAGTGGCTTCTTGTCCGGTTAAGGCATCACGAACGACAGTGCCATCATTAAAGGTTTGAGCAACATTGATGGTTTTTGGCGTGTCAGTTGCGACAGGGCAAGAGTAGGTGATGTCCTGAGTCTGTTTTGGTTTGATTTTGACCGTGAGCTCATTGGTGGTTGGGTTGAGCGTAAATTGATAGGTATTGGCTTTGAAGATGCGCAGCGGCATTTGTGCGTCAGTGGCGCAGTTATCCATTTTTAATGGACGATTGAATTTGATGCGATCTTCTTCTGCTAGGGCAAAGCTACTGCCACAGCTTTGCTTGCTGTCAGCAATGGTAAAGCTATAACTGCCTTTTTCGAGTTTTTGCTCGGCGACAAGTAAGCCTTGTGAGTTTTCCTCAAAAACAGCGGTGTCATCACCAACGCTTAATACGATGGCATTTTCTGGAATCTGGCTGCAAGCGCTCAGTAGACCAATAGAGAGTGCGAGAATTGTTTTTTTCATTGTGTCCTTCCCCCGAATAAACAGTCCAGTTATAGCAAAACTGTGCCTCTACAATCCGAGCTCTATACCAACAAGTTAAACGCGTCTCACCCTACAAATTTTAGTCTTGTTCACAAAATGAATAATAAGCGTCACCTTCATCGGTTTGAAGGCAACAAAAAAGGGAAGCATCTGCTTCCCTTTTACTTATTTCTTAATCACTTCGAAGAGTAATGAATTACTTTTGAAGCAAAGAAATGTCTGCGATCTGTAGGAACAGGTTACGCAGGTTGTTCAGTAGTGTCAGACGGTTCTTCTTAAGTGCTTCGTCGTCTGCCATTACCATTACGTTATCAAAGAACGCATCAACTGGTTCACGTAGGTCAGCTAGCTTGCTTAGGGCTTCTTGGTAGTTACCTGTAGCAAATGCTGGCTCTAGCGCTTCAGTCATTACTTCAACGCTTTCTGCTAGTGCTTTCTCTGCGTCTTCGTGTAGAAGTGCTAGGTCGATGTCTGCCGCTAGTTCGCCGTCGAATTTCGCTAGGATATTACCTACACGTTTGTTCGCTGCTGCTAGAGACTCTGCTGCTTCTAGTTCACGGAAGTGAGAAACCGCTTTAACTCGTTGGTCGAAGTCTGCTGGTTTCGTCGGACGACGAGCTAGAACCGCTTGAATGATGTCTACGCTGAATCCTTCGTCTTGGTACCAAGCACGGAAACGACCAAGCATGAACTCGATAACGTCTTGCTCAACGTTGTCGTTGGTTAGGCGATCGCCAAACAGTGACTTCGCTTTCGCTACTAGGTCAACAAGATCTAGGTTGTAGCCGTATTCAACGATGATACGTAGTACACCTAGAGATGCGCGGCGTAGTGCGAATGGGTCGCTGCCTTTAGGCGCTTGACCAATACCGAAGATACCTACGATAGTGTCTAGCTTGTCTGCCATTGCAACTGCAGTTGAAACGCCGTTAGATGGTAGTTCATCACCTGCGAAACGAGGCATGTATTGCTCGTTCAGTGCTACTGCAACTTCTTCTGCTTCACCGTCGTGGCGAGCATAGTGCATACCCATAACACCTTGAGTATCCGTGAATTCGAATACCATTGAGGTCATTAGGTCACATTTTGCTAGTAGACCAGCACGCTTTGATTTCTCAACGTCAGCACCGATTTGCTCAGCAATGTAGCCAGCAAGCTCTGTGATGCGGTCTGTTTTGTCTTTGATCGTACCCAGTTGCTTTTGGAAGATCGCTTGCTCTAGTTCAGGCAGACGGTCGATAAGCGGACGCTTACGGTCTGTGTTGAAGAAGAACTCTGCGTCAGCAAGACGAGGGCGAACTACTTTCTCGTTACCTTCGATTACGTAACGAGGCTCTTTTGATTCGATGTTCGATACGAAGATGAAGTTAGGTAGTAGCTTCTTGTTTTCGTCATAAACAGGGAAGTACTTCTGGTCACCTTTCATGGTGTAAACCAACGCTTCAGAAGGCACTTTTAGGAACTCTTCTTCGAACTTCGCTGTTAGTACTACTGGCCATTCAACCAGAGACGTTACTTCTTCTACTAGGTCATCTTCTAGGTCAGCGATACCGCCAACCGCTGCTGCTGCTTTTTGTGCGTCAGCTAGGATGATTGCTTTACGCGCTTCGTAATCTGCCATTACTTTACCGCGCTCTTCTAGAATCGCAGGGTATTGCTCAGCAGAATCGATAGTGAACTCTTGCTCACCCATGAAGCGGTGACCACGGATAGTGCGGTCTGAAGCGACACCAAGGATCTCGCCTTCGATTAGGTCGCTGCCCATTAGCATGGTTAGCGTCTTAACTGGACGGATGAACTGAGTTGCTTTGTTACCCCAGCGCATTGGTTTTGCGATAGGTAGGTTTGCTAGTGCTTTCGCTGCAAGTTCAACGACGATCTCAGACGTTGGCTGACCTTTCACTTCTTGTTTGAACAGTAGCCATTCACCTTTGTCTGTAACCATGCGCTCTGCTTGGTCAACCGTGATGCCACAACCGCGTGCCCAGCCTTGAGCCGCTTTTGTTGGGTTGCCTTCTGCGTCAAATGCTGCAGAAACCGCAGGACCACGCTTTTCAACAACTTTGTCAGACTGGCTGTCTGCTAGTGCTGCTACTTTTAGAGCAAGACGACGAGGTGCCGCGAACCATTTCACGCCCTCGTGAGCAAGCTCAGCGCCTTTTAGTTCTGCTTCGAAGTTTGCTGCGAATGCTTCAGCTAGTGTGCGAAGTTGCGTTGGTGGTAGCTCTTCTGTACCTAGCTCGATTAGAAATTCTTTTGCCATGTTACTCTACCCCTTACGCTTGTTCTTTCTTACACATTGGGAAGCCAAGAGCTTCACGCGATGCGTAGTATGCTTCTGCAACTGCTTTCGTCAGGTTGCGGATGCGTAGGATGTAACGTTGGCGTTCAGTTACTGAGATCGCTTTACGCGCATCTAGTAGGTTGAATGCGTGGCCAGCTTTTAGAATGCGCTCGTAAGCAGGTAGTGGCAGTGGCTTTTCAAGCTCAAGCAGCTCTTTACACTCTTTCTCGCACTGTTCGAAGAAACCAAATAGGAATTCCACGTCTGAGTGCTCGAAGTTGTAAGTCGATTGCTCTACTTCATTTTGGTGGAAGATGTCACCGTAAGTCACTTTGCTGCCGTCTGGTGCGATGTTCCAAACTAGGTCGTAAACAGAGTCTACTTCTTGGATGTACATTGCTAGACGTTCGATACCGTAAGTGATCTCACCAGTAACTGGCTTACACTCAAGACCGCCAACTTGCTGGAAGTAAGTAAACTGAGTCACTTCCATGCCGTTTAGCCAAACTTCCCAGCCTAGACCCCATGCGCCTAGTGTTGGGTTTTCCCAGTTGTCTTCTACGAAACGGATGTCGTGTACAAGAGGGTCAATACCAAGAACTTCAAGGGAGCCAAGGTACAACTCTTGAATATTGTCAGGCGATGGTTTTAGCGCTACTTGGAATTGGTAGTAGTGCTGAAGACGGTTAGGGTTTTCACCGTAACGGCCATCAGTAGGACGACGTGAAGGTTGTACGTAAGCTGTCGACATTGGCTCTGGGCCAAGCGCTCGTAGACAGGTCATTGGGTGAGAGGTACCCGCACCCACTTCCATATCTAGCGGTTGAACAATGGTACAACCATTTTGAGCCCAATAATCCTGCAGCGCGAGGATCATTCCCTGGAAGGTTTTGATATCGTATTTTTGCATAAGTCAGGTTCGCGCGATTCTCTTGTTACTCGTTAATTCGTCATCTATGCCGAGTTTTTCAACTCTAACAACGGCGATAAAGAGTAATTACGGTTGAATAAATTAACAATCTAGTATAACCAGATATTGAGCATGGGAGTAGAGCTAATCTTGATTAATTCGTGGGCGATTTTCTCCTTTAATGAATTTTTACCGCGTTATCTGCTGTATTTTTCCTAAAAGGGAGTTTTTGCCTGCTTTGGCTCTTGAGAAGCGCAACAAAGGTGGCTAGAATTGCGCCTGTCTTTGGGGAGTAGCTTACCTGATGAAGTTTCTGTTTCATCTGGTTCGTCCGTCAACATAATTGGTGCAAAATCACCATGGCGTTCGAGACTTGAAGCCTTTCAAGTTTAGCAAGACCTTAGACAAATCATCACGAACCGGGGTAGGGGCGTGAGGTTTGTCTTCGGTTAAAAATAATAATCCCTGCCCCAATGAGCATGTCGTGAGCGTTTTAGCTATTTCAATTACTACTGTAGCGTTAGCAGAAATTGGCGATAAGACCCAATTGCTATCTCTATTACTCGCAAGTCGTTACCGAAAACCAATCCCAATTATTGCAGCAATCTTTTTGGCAACTATCGCCAACCACGCTTTGGCTGCATGGTTAGGTGTGGTTGTCGCAGACTATCTATCACCTGAGATTTTAAAGTGGGTGCTGGTGGTCAGTTTTGTCGCGATGGCGGCTTGGGTTCTGATCCCGGACAAACTGGATGATGACGAGCAGATTTCTAATCGAGGCCCATTTATTGCCAGCTTTATCGCGTTCTTCGTTGCGGAGATAGGCGATAAAACTCAGATCGCCACTTCCATCTTAGGGGCGCAATACGCGGATGCGTTAAGTTTGGTGATTATCGGTACCACAATCGGTATGCTGCTGGCGAATGTACCTGTGGTCCTGATTGGTAAATTGTCGGCCGACAAGATGCCTTTAGGGCTGATCCGTAAAATCACCGCATTTTTGTTTATTGCTCTGGCAATAGGGGCTGCACTGTTCTGATTTTTTGCACGTGAAATGATGTGAGTTATCAATCATTAGTGGCGTGCTGCGCGAGTTCAAACTCTGACTCTAAATCGTTCCGTTGCGTGACGGATGACATATAAGTGTCATACTTGTCATGGTAGTTTAATGGTGTGAATGATAGCGAGAGGGCAAGTTTATGCTTACACGTTACATGGGGATGACCCCAAAGAGTCAGAGTTATTTATTCACCTTTGGTTTGGCGCTGTGCTTGTTAGCGATGGTACTGACTGATATGTGGTTGCCGATTGTGGCAGGGACGTTCATTCTTACTGGCTTGACGGTTGAAGCGTGGATTCGGGTGGCGCACATTATTCCAATGCATGAAGAAATCCGTGCGATGCAGAAACAACTTAACAAGCTCCAATCTGAAGTTCGCACACTAGAATATGACGAATAAACAAACGGCAGCCTACTGGGCTGCCGTTTTTGATCTCACTGAGATTATTCCAAACCTTTCTTAATCAGGTACTGATAAGGCAGTTGTTCTGTTTGCGCTGCAATCAACTGGTGATCCATAAAGCGGCAGAAACTCGGAATATCTCGAGTTGTCGATGGGTCGTCCGCTTTTACTAGCAAAACCTCACCATCTTGCATGTTGCGAATTGTCTTCCTGACCATCATCACTGGCTCTGGGCAGCGCAGTCCTTCCGCCTCTAACGTCTTTGTTGCCAGTTCAGGATTAAAGCTCATAGTGTGATTCTCGTAACTAACTTAGCGTTGAATTTTACTTTCGTTGAAAAAATATTCAATAACCACTTGGCAAACCGAATTTTTTGTTTTACCTTAAATTAACAATTTGGTAACAACTGGCAAGGGAGAGGCAATGTTAACAGCGTTAGACAGACTTACGATTTACTCAGTGCTGTGTTTTATCTCGTTTTGTGCATTGGTACTCAGGACGCCAGCTGACACCTCTTTGACGCCTCTTGTAGGCATGGTTGCCACTATTATTGGGATTTGGATCGAGATGCGCAGATGGTCTGGCGCATCTGAGCAAGAAAATTAGCGCTTCTTGCTTGGATCAGAATGCTTTTAATAACGCTCACCTATTTTTTACCGACACTTCATTCCGACACTATCCCCATTTTTCTTGGGCTTCCCCGCTGAAAGGCGGGATTTTTTTTGCCTAAAGAGTACAATTTACCCAAACACATACAAAATAAGTGGCTAATTCGTGGAACTGGAAGATATCTATCGCCGAGATTTAAATTTACTGGTTGCGTTGCGAGTACTGATAGAAGAAAACAGTGTCAGTAAGGCGGCAACACGTCTGAACTTGAGTCAATCGGCAATGAGTCGTGTGCTTGGTCGTCTACGTGACTTGTTGGGAGACCCGCTGTTTACTCGTCAGGGACAGCATTTGATCCCAACTCAGAAAGCGTTAGAGATCGATCGCTCATTGGGCGAACCATTAGAGTCTTTACGTCAGTTGTTATCTCCGGTTGAGTTTGACCCATTGCAATGCGTGCAGACTTTCAACATCGTGACCACCGACTATGCCATGCAAACAATCTTACCGTTCGCTTTGCCGAGAATTTACCAAGAAGCGCCAAACGTGTCTTTCAACTTCTTACCACTGCAACACGACCGTTTATCAGATCAGCTCACTTATGAAGGTGCAGACTTAGCGATTTGTCGCCCGACAGGCCCGGTGGAGCCTCTACGCAGTGAAGTGTTGGGGCGAGTGGGGGTGCTGTGTATGCTTTCAAAACAGCATCCATTAGCGGATAAAGAAATGAGCTTGGATGATTATCTGAGTCATCCACATGCCATGATCGCCATCAGTGATGGTGTTAAGGCACTGATCGAACAAGCTTTGATGGAGAAACCTAAGCGTAAAATGGTTCTGCGGGCTTATCATTTAGAAGCCGCATTGGCGATCATGGATACCTTGCCAATTATCATCACAGTGCCAGCGGACTTGGCGTATCTGGTTGCCGAGCGTTATGACTTGGTGGTGAAACCGTTACCATTCCAATTCACGCCGTTTGAATACTCGATGATTTGGCATGCGCGTTGCGAGCATTCTCCCGCTCAAGAATGGTTAAGAACGATTGTGCGTGAAGAGTGTAGCCGTCTGATAGCTAAACGTATCGAAGATATGGGACTGAACTGCTAACAAAAAAGAGCCAGCAATGCCGGCTCTTCGTCTGTTTACACTGAGTCAGTGTTTATAGCTTGATAACCACACGACCCGTTACTTGACCGTTGGTGATGTCTTCTGCATATTTCGGTGCTTCAGCAAGAGCAACTTCAGTACACGCTTGCTCGAAGTAGCTGTCTGGTAGTAGCTCGACCAGCTTTTCCCATGCAGCGATACGTTTCTCTGTTGGGCACATTACTGAGTCCACACCTTGTAGGCGAACATTACGTAGGATGAACGGCATCACTGTGGTTGGTAGATCAAAACCACCTGCAAGACCACAAGCTGCAACTGCACTGTTGTAATCCATTTGCGCCAATACTTTTGCTAGTACTTTGCTGCCTACAGTATCAACCGCACCTGCCCATACTTGTTTTTCAAGCGGACGTGCTGGTTCTTCAAATTCAGTACGGTCGATGATGCGGCTAGCACCTAGTTTTTCAAGTAGCGGGCCGTTTTTCTCTACACGACCTGTCACTGCAGCAACTTTGTAGCCAAGCTGTGCTAGAAGCGTTACTGCTACTGACCCTACACCGCCACTTGCGCCAGTTACTAGGATTTCGCCATTTTCAGGTTTGATGCCTGCATCAAGCAGTGCTTGAACACACAGCATACCAGTGAAGCCAGCAGTACCAACCATCATTGCTTTCTTGCTGTCTAGACCTTTTGGTAGTGGTACTAGCCAATCCGCTTTTAGACGAGCACGCTGAGACATACCACCCCAGTGGTTTTCACCCACGCCCCAGCCAGTAAGGACAACTTTGTCACCAACTTGGTAGCGGTCGTCTTCTGAGCTTACTACCGTACCTGCTAGGTCAATACCTGGCACCATCGGGAAGTTACGGATGATTTTACCTTTACCTGTGATCGCAAGACCGTCTTTGTAGTTTAACGATGAGTAATCAACGTCAATCAGAACGTCGCCTTCAGGCAGTTGTGTTTCATCGATTTGCTCGATGTTAGCGATAGTACGTTTGTCTTCTTGATTTAGAACTAGAGCATTAAACATAAGGTTCTCCGATTGTGCGGTAGCATGACTCTGGGTCACATGCAGCAAGATATCAACTGGTCTAAGTGTATGTCTTCTTTGTCTATGAATAAAATGAAACTTGAGCATTTAATGTATGCTATTCATGCATGTTTGATGTAAAACAAAGGGCGACATCAATTGTCGCCCTTAAGTGTAATACTAAAAATTTTATTATTAGTTCATTTGCTTATGATTGTTGGCTCGATCACTACAACAACGTCTTGAACTGTTATGGTCGTTCAAATACTGTCGCAATGCCCTGACCCAAACCGATACACATGGTGGCCAGACCGTATTTCGCGTCTTTCGCTTCCATTAGGTTGATCAGCGTTGTTGAGATACGTGAACCAGAACAGCCTAGTGGATGACCCAATGCTATCGCACCACCGTTAAGGTTGACCTTCTCATCCATAACATCAAGCAGGCCTAAGTCTTTAGCACACGGTAGAGACTGCGCGGCAAATGCTTCGTTTAGCTCAACCACATCCATGTCTTCAATTGAAAGACCGGCACGCTTGAGCGCTTTTTTCGTCGCAGGTACAGGACCGTAACCCATAATAGAAGGATCGCAGCCCGCAATGGCCATGCCTTTAATACGTGCACGAATCTTCAAGCCAAGCTCATTGGCTTTCTCTTCGCTCATGATCAACATCGCTGATGCACCATCGGACAGCGCCGATGAAGTACCGGCTGTTACTGTACCGTTTGCTGGGTCGAACACTGGGCGAAGTTGGGACAGACCTTCAACAGATGTTTCAGGGCGAATCACTTCGTCGTAATCCAGAGTGAACAGTGTGCCGTCTGCAGCGTGGCCTTCAATTGGTAGAATTTCGTTTTTAAAACGACCCTCTACGGTTGCTGCGTGCGCACGAGCGTGAGAGCGAGCGGCAAACTCGTCTTGTTGCTCACGGCTAATACCATGTAATTTACCAAGCATTTCAGCCGTTAAGCCCATCATGCCCGCAGCTTTTGCAACGTTCTTTGACATACCTGGGTGAAAGTCTACACCGTGGTTCATTGGCACATGCCCCATGTGCTCAACGCCACCAATTAGGCAGATTTCAGCATCGCCAGTCATGATGGCACGTGTACCGTCGTGAAGCGCTTGCATTGATGAACCACACAAGCGGTTCACCGTCACGGCGCCAATTTCAATCGGCAGGCCCGCGAGTAGCGCGGCATTACGTGCAACGTTAAAGCCTTGCTCTAGTGTTTGCTGTACACAGCCCCAGTAGATGTCTTCAATCTCGCTTGGGTTCACTTGTGGGTTACGCGCAAGAATGCCTTTCATTAGGCGCGCAGATAGATCTTCTGCTCGTGTATGACGGAAAGCACCACCTTTAGAGCGACCCATTGGAGTACGTAGACAATCGACTACGACAACATTTCTTGTTTGATTAGTCATTTTAGAATCCCTCCTTAGATAGAACCTTGCTGTTGTGCACCGTAAAAGCTTTCACCTTTCGCCGCCATATCAATCAGCATTTGCGGTACTTGGTACATCGCACCTAGCTCGGCGTGTTGTTTTGCCATTTCAACGTATTCAGCAATACCCACGCTGTCTAGATAGCGGAATACGCCACCGCGGAATGGAGGGAAACCAAGACCATAAACCAATGCCATATCTGCTTCCTGCGGAGTCGCGATGATGCCTTCTTGTAGGCACAGCACCACTTCGTTGATCATTGGAATCATCATACGTTGAATGATGGTCTGATCGTCAAAGTCCTGCTTATCGGCACAAACGTCAGCAAGTACCGGTAAGATCGCTTCGGAGAAGGTTTTCTTCGGCTTACCTTTTTTATCTATGGTGTAGCTGTAGAAGCCATTACCATTTTTCTGACCATATTTGTCTGCTTCGAACAGTGCATCAATCGCATCACGACCTTGTTTACCCATACGCTCAGGGAAACCGTCAGCCATCACAGCTTGTGCGTGGTGCGCGGTATCAATGCCGACTACGTCAAGCAAGTACGCCGGTCCCATCGGCCAGCCAAATTTACGCTCCATGACTTTGTCGATTTTCGTAAAGTCAGCACCATCACGAAGTAGCATGCTGAAGCCGCCAAAGTATGGGAACAATACGCGGTTAACGAAGAACCCTGGGCAGTCATTAACGACAATTGGTGATTTGCCCATTTTCGCAGCATACGCCACAACACGATTGATGGTTTCATCAGAGGTATGCTCACCACGGATGATCTCAACAAGAGGCATACGATGCACTGGGTTGAAGAAGTGCATACCACAGAAGTTTTCTGGGCGTTTTAGTGATTTTGCCAATAGGTTGATAGGAATCGTCGAGGTGTTTGAGGTGATAACGGTGTCGTCACCGACATGGGATTCAACTTCACTTAAAACTGCTGCTTTTACTTTCGGGTTTTCAACGACAGCTTCAACAATCACATCAGAGTTTTCAATACCTGCGTAATGTAGGCTCGGTGTGATTGACGCTAAAATACCCGCCATCTTAAAGCCATCAATGCGACCGCGAGATAAGCGTTTATTCAGCAGCTTAGATGCTTCAGTCATGCCTAGGTCGAGCGACGCTTGCGCGATGTCTTTCATTAAGACAGGCACACCTTTTAGCGCTGATTGGTAAGCAATGCCGCCACCCATGATACCTGCACCTAACACGGCTGCACGTTGCGTGTCTTTACTTGCTGACTTCGCTGCTTTTTTCGCAATGCCTTTGATGTATTGATCATTAAGGAATAGGCCAACGAGTGATTTTGCTTCTTCCGATTTAGCCAATTTCACGAAGTGCTTACGTTCAATGTCTAACGCTTCATTACGTGCAAAGCGAGCACCTTCTTCAATCGTGATAACGGCTGTCATTGGGGCAGGGTAGTGAGGGCCTGCTTTTTGTGCCACCAGACCCTTCGCCATGGTGAAACTCATCATTGATTCAAGCTTACTCAGCGTTAGCGGAGATGTTTTCTGTGCTCGGCGTGCTTGCCAGTCAAGTTTCTCGTTAATTGCAGAGTTAAGAGTTTGTAGTGCTGATTCGTATAAAGCATCAGTCTCTACAACTGCATCGAGTAAGCCAATTTTCAATGCTTCATCCGCACGGCATGCTTTACCTTGGGTGATGATTTCCATTGCGCTGTCTGCGCCAATAACGCGAGGTAAGCGTACACAACCACCAAAGCCAGGCATGATTCCCAGTTTCGTTTCTGGTAGGCCGATGCTGGTGGTTTTGTCACCAATACGCATGTCTGTTGCTAGCACACATTCACAACCGCCACCAAGAGCGTGGCCTTTGATCACTGAGATGGTCGGAACGGGTAAGTCTTCTAATTTGTTAAAGATGCTATTAGCAAATTGCAGCCATTGGTCGAGCTCGGCATCCGTTTTAGCAAACAGACCTAAAAACTCGGTAATGTCTGCGCCTACAATGAATGCGTCTTTATCTGAAGTGAGCAACAACCCCTTGAGGCCTTGATGGGCAATGAGCGCATCAAGAGCTTTATCTAGCGATTCCAATGTCGCTAGGTCGAGTTTGTTGACGGATTTTGGAGAGCAGAAGCTTAGCTCTGCAATACCATCTTGTATTTCCTTTACCTGTAGGGTTTCGGCTTGGTAAATCATTGTCTATCTCCATGACATACAATCGTGGATTGTCTGTATACCTATTTCAACGACGCCGTGTACCTCGGCAAATAGGTATCGAGGAAGTCGTTTTATTTTTGTTCTGGTTTGACCAGTAAAGTTAGTTTGGATCGTGGATCGTCTAATTTCAATACATTTTTTAAACAAGTGTTTAACATTGTGCGCTGTGGCAGATCTTATGCGACGGGTAAATCACACTCGTGATAGACTTCAGACAAATAGACCTGAATCCATAATCCTATGAATGACAAGCCTTATCTGATTCCAGCAGAGCCCGCTCAATTTGAAGAAGAAATTAAAAAGAGCGTCTTCATTACTTATTTAGCGCACACGCCAAGTATCGAAGCTGCAAAAGCATTTGTTGATCAAATCAAAGCTAAACACGCTGATGCCAGACATAACTGTTGGGGCTTTGTTGCTGGTCGCCCGGAAGATTCAATGAAATGGGGCTTTAGTGATGATGGGGAGCCGTCCGGAACAGCAGGCAAACCAATCCTGGCGCAGCTGTCTGGATCTGGGGTGGGGGAGATCACGGCTGTGGTCACGCGATACTCTGGTGGAATCAAGTTAGGTACAGGCGGCTTGGTTAAAGCGTATGGGGGTGGGGTTCAACAAGCGCTCAAGCTGCTTCAAACTATTGAGAAAAAAATAACCACAAAGCTCAGACTAACGTTAGACTATGGGTTTATGCCTATCGCACAATCAATCATGCCGCAATTTGGTGCGATAGAAGTCGAGGCTGAATACAGCGATCAGGTCGTATTAGTGGTGGAAATTGAGCTTCGAGAAGTGAGCGCGTTTACCCAAGCAATCATCAATAAAAGCGGGGCAAAGGCAATTGTCACTCCGCTAGACGGACAATAATGAAAAACAGGAAGCAACAGGGACAGCTTCGCTAGTCAATTTATCCATGCAATTTCGTTCAATTATTCGAATCGTCGGGCTACTGCTCGCACTCTTTAGTGTCACTATGCTTGCGCCAGCACTCGTTGCGCTGATCTATCGAGATGGTGCTGGTGTGCCTTTTGTCACGACATTTTTTGTTCTGCTGTTTTGTGGGGCCGTTTGTTGGTACCCAAACCGCAGGTATAAGCACGAGCTTAAAGCTCGAGATGGCTTTCTTATTGTCGTCTTATTCTGGACAGTACTTGGCAGTGCAGGCTCGATCCCCTTTCTCATTGCTGACAACCCGAACGTCTCAGTGACAGATGCGTTTTTTGAATCGTTTTCTGCTCTCACGACGACCGGGGCGACCGTTATTGTTGGTTTGGATGAGTTACCTAAAGCGATTCTATTCTATCGACAGTTACTGCAGTGGTTCGGCGGTATGGGAATCATCGTATTAGCGGTGGCGATTTTGCCAGTACTTGGCATCGGTGGTATGCAGCTTTACCGCGCCGAGATCCCTGGTCCAGTCAAGGATACTAAAGTGACGCCGCGCATAGCAGAAACTGCTAAGGCGCTTTGGTACATCTATTTGAGCCTGACTATCGCCTGTGCTTCGGCTTTTTGGTTAGCTGGTATGACGCCATTTGATGCCATCAGTCACAGCTTTTCCACCATTGCCATTGGTGGCTTCTCTACGCACGATGCCAGCATCGGGTACTTTGATAGTTACGCGATTAACCTGATTACGGTGGTTTTTCTGCTTATATCTGCATGTAATTACACACTGCACTTTGCTGCATTTGCATCAGGTGGCGTACATCCCAAGTATTACTGGAAAGATCCTGAGTTTCGCGCCTTCTTGTTTATTCAAGTGCTGCTATTTATCATTTGCTTTCTATTATTACTGAAACATCACTCTTACACATCGACATACGATGCTTTCGATCAGGCTCTGTTCCAAACCGTATCAATATCCACAACAGCGGGCTTTACGACAACAGGTTTTGCGGATTGGCCGCTCTTCTTACCTGTGCTGTTATTGTTCTCTTCTTTTATAGGTGGTTGTGCTGGTTCAACAGGCGGCGGCATGAAAGTGATCCGTATCCTGCTTCTTACCTTACAAGGTGCGCGTGAACTAAAACGTTTAGTCCATCCACGCGCGGTTTACACCATCAAAGTAGGTGGCAGTGCCCTACCGCAACGTGTTGTCGATGCGGTTTGGGGTTTCTTCTCCGCATACGCATTGGTATTTGTGGTTTGTATGTTGGGGTTGATTGCAACAGGAATGGATGAGCTCAGTGCGTTCTCGGCGGTGGCTGCGACTCTGAACAACCTCGGTCCTGGCTTGGGAGAAGTGGCGCTTCACTTTGGTGATGTTAACGACAAAGCAAAATGGGTATTAATAGTTTCTATGCTGTTTGGTCGTTTGGAAATCTTTACCTTACTTATTCTACTTACGCCGACGTTTTGGCGTAGCTAAGGGGAAATCGTGGCAAAAGCATTATTTCTATACTCTTCCCGCGAAGGGCAGACTAAAAAAATTCTCCACTATATAGATGAACAACTTCCAGACTTCGATTGTGAGCTGGTGGATTTACATAATGTCGAGACGATTGACTTCAGCCAATACGACAGAGTATTGATAGGCGCCTCTATTCGCTATGGCCATCTTAATAAAAAGCTATACCAGTTTATTGAGCGAAACCTCAATCAATTGGAGCAAAATAAAGTGGCATTTTTCTGCGTAAACCTAACCGCTCGTAAAGAGGACCAAGGAAAGGATACACCTGAAGGTAGTGCCTACATTCACAAGTTCCTAATTAAGTCGCCTTGGAAACCAACGCTAATCGGTGTTTTTGCTGGTGCACTTTATTACCCACGTTACAGCTGGTTCGACAGAACTATGATTAGGTTCATTATGTCGATGACGGGTGGCGAAACTGATACGACCAAAGAGGTGGAGTACACCAATTGGGAAAAAGTGGCTCTTTTCGCAGATAAATTCAGAGAACTGTAGAAATAACGTGCTCTTTTGACCGCTTTTGATGCAAATTTATCCGAACGATAAAAAAATCAAAAAAAACGAGAAAAAGGGCTTGCCAATGTGATCGCAATCTCTATAATGCCTCCTCGCTGACACGGCAACGCTTCGAAGCTTAAGTTTCGAAAGTAAGAAGCCAAGTTAGCAAGCCAAGTTAGCCAAGCGGAAACGCTTGAAGAAAGTTTGAAAAAAGTGATTGACACTAAACTTTAACTCGCTAAAATGGCCGTCCTGTTTTGAGCAAAGCTCAACAGGAAAGCTCTTTAACAATATAGACCTATCAATCTGTGTGGGCACTCGTTGATGATAATCCAATTAGAAGCTTAGGCTTCAAATTAGGTTTCAATGAAACGAAGTGACCATTGAATCGAAAGATTCAGCACAGTCAATTCAAACATTACTTCTGCTATTTATTAGCGAAAGGAATGTTCAGTATTCATTGAGCCGAACAAAATCTTAAATTGAAGAGTTTGATCATGGCTCAGATTGAACGCTGGCGGCAGGC
>NZ_JAKKCS010000023.1:0-75730 GCF_021728075.1 Vibrio sp. D54
AAGGTGGCTTGGTTGCCCCAGTTCACACCCTCAACAGGGTCAAGCTCACGTGGACGCGGGTTAAAAGGTTGTTTTAGTGCTTCCATTAGAACCACCCATTTTCGCCGTTAAGAGTTTCACGCACTGGGTTCAGCACGCTGATGTTGTTGATAGCGGCAATCACGATGAGCGTGATAATCAGTGCCATCAGTAGGTTTTTGTGTTGCTGTTTCATGTTGTCCCTTTCGGTTGTACACGGTTAAAAAGTGATTTCATGAAACAGGGAAACGGACAGGCTTGGAAGTGAGAGCAACCTATAGGTTAAGTCGTTAACCTATAGGTTGAATGAGCGTTGAAATTAACGGTGAATGGTGCCCGTCAGACAGTTAAATGAGGACTTTTCTACATTGCCGATGCCATCACGAACCAATAGATATTCGGCAATCGGCTTACCAATTGCGGCTTTGTTGTGCTTAGCTGACTTCAAGCCCGCCAAGGTATCGACGCACAAGCCTTTTTTATCCGCGAGCCATCGTGCATCGGCCATCGAGTTCACCGCACCAATCCACCACACAGGCGATTGCTCGGTGACGGTCTTGGGCACTTCTTGCCCGCGTTGGAAAATCGAATGCAGCACAAGCCCATATTGACGCCCACCGCGCCACAATTCGCCCGCTTTGCCTTTGAGTTTGCCGGACGTCTCCACGCAGCTTGCAAGCTCTTCGATGATCACATGCAGTTGTTTAGCGTCGCCATTGCCCACCGCCCACACCGCGGCACTGAAGAACTCTAATTCTTCCGAGCAAGCCCCATCTTTAGGGATATACGCCAACTTGAACGACTTGCCGCGCTTACGTGCCATCACCAAAGCTTTGACGAACGCCACGCGAGAACTGGTTTCAAGGCATTGTTGGCCGCGGAATTTCGCCCCCGCATAGTTGCGGTAAGGGTCAAAAAAAACCGCTTGCGCGGCTTTTGGCACTAAACCTAAGTGCTTAACGGCGGAGGTTTTACCCCCGCCCGTGCCCGCCACATAGATGACATGCTCGGCATCGTGTGACGGATTGGAGTTGACCGGATTGGGGAATTTAAGCGGCGTCTTTTTCTTTTTGCTCACGCTGTTTTTCCTCCTCTATCGCTAATAGCTCTTTTTGGTATGCCATGGTTTTCTTGGCACTGTAGACCAGCGACAACACCGCCAAGCCAAGCACCGCTTCTTCCATGTAATTACCGAACATTGACGTGACCGTGTCACCATGCTTTTCAAGCACTGGCAACGCCGCATCAATCACCGCCGCTTTGCCTTTTTCGTCAAACTCAAAATCCACACCGGAAATAATCGTCGTGGCTTGCTCGGCAATGGTGAACAACACCGACAATGCGCCTTGAAACATCTCACCCGCGGGTTTGCTGTCGTCGTTGGCGGCTTCGGTTGGTAAGTCGGTTAACTCGCTGACTTCGGTTTGTTCCAATCCGCTGATAACCGCGGAGAAGTCGCCCCAATCGTCCATCTCTGGTTGGTTTTCAATTTCACCCTGCATTGATAGGCTCTCCCTGTTCGGTTGGCTGTTTGGTTGGCATCAGTTGACGGATTGCCCAAATCAACAAGGCGACAAACGCAATCCCCGCTAAGACTTTTTTCACCGGAAACGGCGGCTTTTTAACGGACATTGCTACGAGTTCGGGTTCGGTTGGTGACTCGGTTTCAACGCTTGGCGCGTTAACCTGTTCAATGACTTCAACGCTAGGCGTATCAATGCTTACAACGGTTTCAACCACTGGCTCAACCGTTGGCAATTCGGCGTCAATTGTGACAGCGTCACTCACTTCCAGTTGTTCAACCGAGTCAACCATGTTGGATTCCACAAAGGCGTTAATGCTCTTGCTCATTGGGCTGTTGCCACAGTTTGGGCACTTGTAATACAGCAGCCCTAAGTTGCGCCCGTTTTTGGTTGGTTCACCCTCGGCAATCAACTTGCCCTCACCGACACGATGCACGGTTGAAGCGGTATGACAAACGGGGCACGAAACGTGCCCACGAATTGGGTTTGGATGCTTACTCATCGGCGGTCGCCTCGACACTTTCCAATTGCTGAATGTTGTCTTGCACACAACCACGATACTTTTCACGCACCTTGTTATTGAGCTTGGTGAGCTGCTCGATTTGGTCGAACAGTGTCGGATTCAAACCAAACGCTTCAAGCGACAAGTTACCCGTCATGAGCATCTTGCTTGCACGCTTGATAATCGCGTTGGTGTCCATGTTTTTGAACTGACTCAGTTCGTTTTCCACGCTGGCGTTGAGTTTGTCGGCGGCATCGAGCGCGGCCATTGCTTGCTGACATTCTTTAAGGGATAGCATTTCCATTGTTTAAGCCTCGGCTAGTTCTTCATCGGTGTTCGGTTTTTTCTGAATCTGTTTGTTGACTTCTTTCATCCAGACCAGCAATAGACGCCAAAACACGCCGCCCTTGCTGCGCTTCACTTCGGCTTCCATTTCTTGGGTGATTTTGTCGATGGTGCTCATTGGGTTGTCCTTTTACCTAGTTGCTGAAATCGTTGTCGCAAGCAATATCCCAAACGGGTTAAATCAGTCGTAATGTGTTGTTTTGTAATTTGATTGAGCAGTATTGGTCGATGGAAACCGTCGCCCCATTCGCCAACGGCTCTAATAGGCATTTCACTCCCTCAAAGCTCCATCCGGTGAGCTTCTTCAACTCCGTAATGAGTGGGGAGTTACAGTTATTTTCAGTGCTCCAAGACGTCGCTCCGCGACTTTTTAAAAGACGCTTTACGTCTTTCGTTTGCACGAGCGAATAGCACTCGCTGGCGGTTTCGATGACTTGACCGCACCACTCAAAACCAATGATTTTTTTGATTGGCTCGCCGTAGTCGTTTTTGTTTTCTTTGTAAGCCAACTTCGCGCCCTTAGCTAACTGACAAAACAGCGCCCATTTGGATGAGTCTGCCGCTTGTCTCAGTTCTTCTAGCTGATCATCTTTCTGGGTTTGTTCGGCTGTCGCTCGGCGTAAACTGCGCCACAAAGACACAGGCTCACCGCCAAATTGCTGAAACTGGCGAATGCGGTGTACCGACGCCCAAGCGCGCACTTTAAATGCGCTTTCCTCGGCTTCGGTGTCTGGCATGTGTTTACCGTTGATGTTCTTCGAAACGTACTTGGCAATGTACGCCGTTGCGCCGCCCTTGCTTGGGTCGGCTTCTTTTACGTCAAAACGTGGCGTGATGTCGTCGCCCAGTTCTTCACGGTCTGGCGCAATCGCCTCACCGCGTAGAATACGAATGATGTTGGCTTTGTCTTTGTGAGAGCAAAACAAGAAATAGTGCGCGTGACTGGTTGCGTCTTTGTGTGGCTCGGCTACACGAAAACCAAAGTATTCAATCTCTAACTTTGCCAACTTAGCGCGAGCAAGTGACCATTGACGCATTAACTCGGCGTGTCCGTCTTTGACGCTTGAGCCATCCCACTTTGGAGAATTGCGGTGATAACGGCTTGGCAGTGTCCACGTAATGAAAAGCGCGGTGTATTCCAGTTCGTCGGCCAGTTCTTCAAAACCTCGTGAGCGAACCATCATTTCAATGCGGCGGTTCTCAGGGTTAGCAATGGTGCGCTTCGCCACTTCCTCTAATGGAAAGTGCTCGCCTGTTTCCTCGTTGTACACACTCATCGACTTCATGTACTTCTCGGATTCACGCTGCTTGCGCTTCCAGTTATTAAAGGAAATCTCTGACACGTATTTGCTTTGATGGCCTTTGTCACCCACACGGCTCATGGTGATTTGGGCGTACTCGATGTAGTCACCACGCAGACGCAGCAAACGACGTTCGACCCACTTTTCAGACTGCATTTTGAGTACCGCGGCTGTTAGCATTTGCTCTAACACTTCAACGTCTTTCGCGTTGAAATTCACGTAAGGCGGCTTAATGTGAATGGTCTTAAGTAACGCTTTTTGCTCAGAATAAACCGCGGCCAACGCCTCAACAAAAGAGGCGTAACCTTCGGCATTTAGGCTTGATAAAATCTCGGCGCATTGGTCGGCGTACTTCTCCGCGAACTTGGTCAGCGCGTCGTCACGCATCAAGATATTGTGCGTCAATGGCTCGCTATGCGCGCCCTTTCGACTGTCAACAAACGAGTAACGATTCTCGATATGGTGTGCGCACTTCAGGCCAAATTTCACCGCGTCTTTGGCGGTTTTAATCACGTTTTCACGTGTGGCGTTTTTGCGCTGTGTGCGCGCCTCTACTTTACGGCGCACATCGTTGCGAACTATCGCGGGTAAGCGTGGGAAGAATCGGCGTGAAAAGGCACTTTGATGAATGGCATCATTGGCGAACGTCTTGCCCGCCATTTTGATTTCTATGGCTTTGGTGTCGAAGTCCATGCATCCCCCTGATTAAAGGGAAGAATCCGCGCCCACTTGGGGCGCTTCATCTTGCTTGCGGATACGGTCAGCAACGCGCTCATTGTTGCGCTTAATTGCCTGATATAATTTATATACCCTTGCACTCGTTGACGCGGTGGTATTGAATTCAAAATTGCATAGACTGTTTGTATTCACTTCACTATAACGGCGCAAATTGAACGAATAAAACTCAAGGCTATCAATATAAAGCGCAAGTTCGGTGGCTTCTGGTGCGCCTAATGTTTCGACCAAACGACCAAAGGCATAGTGAATCGCAGGAGTGCTATTAGAGCGACGTGCGCCCCACATGTAAGAAAAGGCTTCACGAGCGGTTAACTTTTTCATGATTACGCCCCCTCAACTTGAGCCAATGACTCACCGTTATTTTGCGCGCCAAGCGTCGCCATACGTTGAGCCGTGGTAGTGATGTCAGTTAAGGTGTTGTTTTGTGCTTTGATGCAAGCGACAAGCGTCATCCCTTGGTAAAGCCAAAGAGAGGCTTCAACGGTTTCAAGTTCGAAACTGTCGAAGTAGATATGAGTTCCGTTGTCTTGTGATGCAACAAGTTGGCGCTGATTGCGGCGCGATTTCCAGATACTAAGATTCATGCTACAACCCCCTGACGAAACCGTGTAGGAATGTACGTCTGTTTCTTTTTAGGGAATTGCTCGGCGAACTTCTCGCGTAACTCTGCGATTTTACGCAGTGATTTAGCCGTTTTGATTGGGTCTGGATTTGCACACCCTGCCATATCAGGGCAAGGTAAGTGAATTGGGTTTGAGATTATACGTTCCATGTTCATAGCCTCCGCAAGCTGTCTCTTTTTTGAACATGGCAACCGTAAACGAATTATTTTAAACGTACAAACGAGTTAAACTACTGAAATAGCACGTAAGATGCTCTACAATTTAACAATCTTGTTTCTTTTTTAAACAGTTACTAAATGAACTACACAAACATACTTTTAGACAGAGTAAAAGCTAAGTACGAACTGGGCTCAGACTACAAACTAGCTCAGAAACTTGGCGTTGGTCGTAGTCGCGTAGCCCACTGGCGCGCAGGTAGCTGTTCTATGGATTGGGAAATAGCCTTTAAAATCGCTGACTTACTGGAACTAGACGATCAAAATTTGGTGTTCGGTTTGATAGATGATAAGTACAACAATCCCCGCTTAATCAATGCTTTACAAGCAGGCGCCCCCGTCTAACCTATATTAACCCTTTCACATATAATGCGCACCGAGGAGAGTGTAAACTCAAAGCAATAATGTCCGGTTTTAGACACTTTAAAATGTCATCCTAAGATTAACAACATTGTTGGCTTTTGAGGCTTTAACCGAGGTTCCTGTGGACTTGCAATCGCTAGTTTGGTTTGTGGTTATGCTTACGAAGCAAATCAAATCTCTTATTGAAAATTGATGCGCGCGTAGTCCTCGACTTACTGGCGTGCTCTTCCGTAAGTACCTGAATTAATCTATGTATGGTGATGATGGCCAACTCACTGAATTTGCCATTCAATGGCATCACGATTACTAACTTAAGTGCTACCAAACAAAAAAGCCTTTCATACTCGCCTCGTACAACAGCAAAAATCAGCTAAACGTTCTAATCGCTCCGCAACGAAATCTGCCAAAATCACGAGCTCAGTTCACTCGCTCTTAATTAAGGCGTTCTGAAACATTTATAAGCCTGTGGTTATATGGAGGCGAATGTACTTTTCGGGGTATTTGTAACGATAGCGTTTTCCTTTCTTCAAGTTGGACTTAACGTATCTACACACTTTTTGGTCACCACTACTGGTTACTCTTTTTATTACTGCGTTTTTACTTTTGTGCTCCATTTCTATCATGACCTCACAATAACCTTGATAGCCATCAAACTTATTGTCTACTTTCTTTTGAAGCTTAGTCTTAATCTTTTTAGCCAACAGGTTCGTTTCTGAATCGTCAGCAAAAACTGAATTACTTGCAAAGATCAATATCATTAAAGTTACAACGTATCTCATCGTTTTGGTCCGTTTATGTTGTTGATTGTTCGATGATAAGTAATTTTTCTATAGATACGAAAATGGGACGCCACATTGCGTCCCATTTAACATGATGAAGTAACTGATATGTAATTAAGCGCGCTTCTTGCCTTTGTTTGCTTTGAAGCCCTGGTGCGGAAAAACGTTACGAATCCTCTGTTGAACTTTTTTGGGAATGCCTTTGGAAAAGCTTAAGCGCATTCCTGTTCGTTGGCTATACACCTTCATTTCACCAGTAAACGGGTTATGCTCACTAATATCCTGTAAGTTGTGTTTGAAAGAAGGAGGTAGATGCCCTTTTACGTTACTAATATGGCCATTATCGAACTTTACTTTTAACACCGGCCTATCGACTGCGATCAACCAAAAGATCACGATGGCTGCAATTAAGATTACATATAACATTTGGCACTCCCTATCCTAGCTAGATAGCAATTTACTCAAATCCTCTTTAATTGAGGTAACTTTTTGACTCGCTTTTTCACTTCTCGACGCTTCGGAAAGCAAATATTCAATTGCGTCAGATAACGTACAACCAAGTTCATTCGCTCTACTAGAAAGCTTTTCCCAAACTCGGTAATCTAAATCAATGGATTTCTTCTTTGTATGGACTTGCTCTGCATTGAAGTGACGTTTCCGTTTCGCTCGGATAGCCTGCTTGAGTTTATTATCTAACTCTTCTGACATGTGGTTTTCTATCCAAGCCAAGACAAGTGTAGGCTCGTGTTCAAGGCGTTTTAGTTCTGCGACCGCTGCATCTGCTTCGCTTGTATCAATATGTCGGGTAATCGCTTCACCATCTTTCCATTTTTTGATGAGATACTTCCATTTCCACCCACATTCTAGATTCTCAAGCTGCTGATATTTCATTTGTTCCGACCCATAAACATAACCTAGTGACAGCGTAACCCAGATGGTTTACTTGGGCAAATAAAACTCTTAGAAGTATCGATGTTGATCACTCATTTGTCTAAGTATTGTTCATTGAGAGATGAATGCCGAGAGCAAACCAAATTGGTGCTAGGGTGTTATAGTCCGTTTCGTTATAATGTCGGCAAGATTGAATTACGATGAATTTTAATGAACCAACTTAATTGGCAAGACGTAACACCTTCACTTGAGCAGTACGAAGCACTTTTAAAGTCTGCACCTTCGTTACCAAAGAAGTCTTTTACTGAGCTCCAACCGAGAATGTCGGCAACGATATCTCGTTTTTCAAAAATTTCCGGATTGACGCGAGTACTACTCATTAACTGCGTAGATAATTCTGTATATAGAGAGTTCATCAGTAAAGCTCTTCAGAGCCAGTCTAACGCTGCGATAGTTTTGTCGGAATCACTTGATGCCAAACGTTTATTTGACCGTTACAGTGTTGATGTAAGTGGTGATATTGCCTTCCAACCTGGTTTAATTTCACAGGCAGATAACGGTTACTTAATAGTACCGGCTAATCTAATTTTGGCTAACCCAGGGCTTTGGCCAAATATAAAGTCTGCAATTCAACAAAACCTTATCGAGCCACTGAACCTAAGCCCTACTCGTTTACCTACTTCAGTACCGCAAGCTAAAGCTTATGATGTAAAACTGATTGTAACAGGAGAAAGAAGTCAGTTAGCAGAGCTAGAATACATCGATGAAGACTTCTGTTCTGGCTTTGCCATGTATACGGAAGTTGAAGAAGATATTCATCTGTCAGAGCAGAATTTGACAGATTACTTTGGTTTAGTGAACTGGATATGTTCTCAATATCAGCTGCCTCACTTAACTGAATGTGGTTTTAGAAGATTGTTGCTAGCCGGTATGAGATTTACTGAAGATCAACATTATCTGCCTTTAGGAGTAATGTGGCACTCTCAACTTCTAACGCTTGCTAGCCAGTTCAGTGATGGCCACGCATTAGATTACAAGTCGTTAGATAAAGCGATTGACGATAAGTATTACCGAGAATCTTACCTTCCTCAGCGTGCCGTGTACGATATTTTAGATGGCCAAGTCATCATTGAGACAACTGGGGAACAAGTTGGTCAAATCAATGGCCTAACCGTTATTGATATGGCTGGGCACCCTGTCAGCTATGGTGAGCCTGCACGAATATCTTGTGTAATTCATTTTGGTGATGGCGATGTTTCCGATGTTGAGCGCAAAGCTGAGCTTGGAGGCAATCTACATGCAAAAGGCATGATGATTATGCAAGCTTTCTTGAGCTCTGCTCTGAAACTGGATGAACCACTGCCTTACTCAGCCTCCATCGTATTTGAACAGTCTTATAGTGAAGTTGATGGTGACAGCGCATCTCTTGCAGAACTTTGTTGCTTGGTGAGTGCTTTATCTGAATCTCCAATTAATCAACAAGTTGCGGTTACAGGAGCTGTTGATCAGTTTGGTCGAGTGCAAGCCGTCGGTGGCTTGAACGAAAAAATTGAAGGCTTTTATCAGGTTTGTAAACATCAAGGTTTTACAGGAAATCAAGGTGTTGTGATGCCAAAATCAAACCTTAAACACCTTGCATTACATAAAGATGTAATAGAAAGCATTAAAAATGGTGAGTTCCATATTTGGTCCGTTTCTACCGTAGATGAAGCTATTCCGATTGTAATGAATAAACCTTTTAGAGGTGAAGACGATAGCATTATTGGCAAAATAGCGGAACGTATTGAAAACTTTGAAAGACATGAGCATCCAGAAGGAATTGTGCAGCGCATCAAAAACTGGTTTGTCTAGTACTGATCGGAGTTGTTTAGCGTACACGTGTTCACTAAGATGCAGCTATCAAAAATTGGAGTAATTGATAATGCAAAACAAACGTGATTCTTATAACCGTGACGATCTACTTGCTTCTAGCCAAGGCGAACTGTTTGGGCCTGGTTACCCTCAGCTTCCTGCGCCAAACATGCTAATGATGGATCGTGTTACTAAAATGTCTGAGACTGAAGGCGATTTTGGTAAAGGTTTGATCTTGGCGGAATTGGATATTACTCCAGATTTGTGGTTCTTTGACTGCCACTTCCCTGGCGACCCTGTAATGCCGGGTTGTCTTGGCCTTGATGCGATGTGGCAACTTGTTGGTTTCTTCCTTGGCTGGGTTGGTGGCAAAGGAAAAGGTCGTGCTCTGGGTGTTGGCGAAGTGAAGTTTACAGGTCAGATCCTGCCAACAGCGAAAAAAGTGACGTACGAAATCCACATGAAACGCGTTGTAAACCGTAAGCTTGTGATGGGTTTGGCTGACGGTCGTGTATGTGTGGACGGCAAAGAAATCTACGTAGCAAAAGATTTGAAAGTTGGCTTGTTCCAAGACACTTCAAGCTTCTAATCACGATTTTAATCGATTTATTAAGGCTCCTAGTTAGGAGCCTTTTTGTTATCGAGTGTTAACCTACTTCCCTATGTCCCTATAATGTAGAAAAGGCTCCGTAGAGCCCTTTCGAATCCTTCTTTTTGTATGTGGAGAGTTTATTTGTAGAGACCAGATTGTCTTTCATCTCTGGCATCACGCCAACCACCTAACCAATACGACCGAGCATCAACTTGTTGATATGGGCAAGCCTCTTGAGACCTTCCATTCAATCCAGCTTTGTAGCCTTGAGATTGAGCTCGTTCTAGGCGATCACGCTTTTGTCTCTTCATAGTTAATTCCTCATACAGGTCCATTTACTAACGTACAGCTGTTATTGTGAAACTTTGATGGAGTTTTTATGACTCCACTTATAAGAATCGATCAAAGTAGGCAATTTCTCAAGGCATAAAAAAAGCAGAGACTCAAATGTGTGAGCCTCTGCTTGATTTAAAAATTACTGACGATTTTTAACTATTTTCTACGGAACCCAAACAATCCAAGCATGGTCAAAGCTAACCAACCAAGGCCTGCACCTTGACGCTCTGTCGTCGTTGAGTCAATGCTTCGAGATACGATGTCGTCCTTAGTTGCGTCAGCAATAGGTACTAGTTTGACTGCTACAATTTGCTCTTCAGAGCTACATGTCGCATTGTTTGCTGTTGTACTATAACCACCTGCACATTTCATAGCAGTACCAGAGATCACACCTGCATCATTGATATCAGTTGCGTCGATAATACGGAACTGATTGTTTTGTTCAGAGTAATCACCGCCGTTAGTCAAACTGTCTAGGAACCAAGCTTTTCCATTGAATAATGTTGCAGCACGTTCACTAGTCTCGCCACCTACGCTATATGGATAGATAAAACCGCGCTTACGACGTGGCTTGCCATCGTCTTCACGAGTCGTTTCTGCATCAAGTTGCCCGACGATTTCATTGTAAGAGTTGATACCGCCCATCTTACCGCCCGCACCGCTAAAGAAAATGCCAGTAGTTGGGTAAAAAGCGCTAATAGAATCCTTACGAACATCATCTACGATAAAGAGACGATTCGGAGCAGAGCCCGTTGGCATTAAGTATCCGCCCGAACGTTTCGCTTCACCAATAGCAACAAAATTAGAGTTAACGTCGGTTAAGCGTGAGTTTGTATGAACCGTATCATCACCTTCGCGCTGTCTAGCTCCTACAACAACTTTATTTTTCCAAGTTGCGTTTTCAACGCTACCTTCGGCTTCTAGAGTTCCGACAAAAACAGTCGCATTCAGGTAGTTATCATCACTGTAAGTGTTGTAACCTACGCCATAGACCGTTGTTCCATCAGTGACAAGGTCACGCATGCTCCCTTGAGCTAACCTTTCTCCATCTTTAGATGTGCCACTAGGCCAAGCCAATTCACTGACGGTTCCGCTTTTATCCCAAATCGCTGCTTTTGATGTGTGGTGAGATCCATTGGTATTGCTTGCTGTTCGAGAAACACTGCCAACAGTAAAAATGCCGTCTGTGCTCCAAGCATGGCTTTGCACAACACTTGCGTCACTATCGCCAGTAAGAATATTTGGCTCTACTGGTGCAACTACGGTATTTCGTGTTTCTAATGTAGAAGTATTTTCTGTGCTAACTTTACTCTGATTACCGACAGCTGCACCACCCTCGGTAAGCTGGTTGATAACATTGTTATATTCATTTTTATAAGCAGCAGAATCTTCTTCTATGAACGCTAACGCATTAGAAGTAAAGTCTTTACTACGTTCTTTATTCCACGGCGTCCAGTTTACTGAAGCCCATGAGTCACAGGTGGAATAGCGAAGCTGGTTGTAACAGTAACGCTCAAAGTCTTTGAGTTCTTGGATGTAATAAAAGCCAGCGTCTAATCCGAATGGGATTTCTTCACGATAGCTGTTCCCATCCACGGCTTGTGTCGCTGAAATCGGCGTAGTGCGAGTTTCCATTGCAAGTTTAAACTGCTCTGGCGTGCAGTTTGCTGCTGCATCAAAGCAGCCTAAAGCGAAAGGTGAACCTGTTGAAGGATCTGTACCTGCATCGCCCTGTTGAATTGCAACCCCGTAAGCCGTTTGGTAGTCACCGTTTGAACCATGATCCTGAGGTGAAACCTCAACAACTTGATACAATGCCGCCTGTGCGTTCATTGTGGTACCAACCATCATTGCAATGGCGGTCAATTTGAATTTATTACTACAATTCATTGAATTCTTAACTATCCTGTTGCATTGCTTCGAGTTCTTCCCATCTCTCGAATGCGATTTCCAACTCCTGCTCTAGTGCAGCAAGCTGTTCCAATACCGGCTGAGTTTGCTCTACAGGTTTAGCAAAGAACTCTGGATCGTTCACTTGCTCCTGAAGGCTCTCGATATCCGACTCTAATTGTTCAAGTTTAGCTGGTAGAGCCTCTAATTCTCTTTGCAGCTTATACGATAACTTCTTCGAATTGTTCTTAGGTTGCGTAGTTTTGGGAGTTTCCTCAACCACTTTCTCTTTCTTCGTTGGTTTTTCAACCTGACTGCGCGAAGCAAGAACTTGGTCACGCTGCTGTTTAGCATCATGATAACCACCAACGAACTCTTCGATTATACCGTTACCCTCAAAAATCCAGCTGGTTGTTACTGTGTTGTCTACGAACTCACGGTCGTGACTCACTAACAATAATGTACCCTGATAATTGGCAAGCATTTCTTCTAAAAGTTCCAACGTTTCGATATCCAAATCGTTAGTTGGTTCATCAAGAATAAGTAAGTTGTTTGGTTTCAACAAGATACGGGCTAGCAATAATCGGTTTTTCTCACCACCAGAAAGTGCCTTAACCGGGGTTCTGGCGCGCTTAGGTGCAAATAAGAAGTCTTGAAGATAACTCAGCGCATGACGCTGACGTCCCCCAACCATTACTTCTTGTTTCCCATCCGCTAAGTTATCGATCACTGTCTTTTCTGGATCCAAAATCTCTCGGTACTGATCAAAGTACGCGACTTCTAATTTTGTTCCGCAGTGTAAACGACCAGACTGCGCTTCCAATTGCCCTAGTAGCAATTTAAGTACCGTACTCTTACCGCAGCCATTTGGTCCGATAAGTGCAATACGGTCACCACGCATGATGTTAAAGCTAAAGTCGTCGACAATTGTCTTGCCTTCGTAAGCAAAAGATACATTTTCTGCTTCAAATACAATCTTACCTGAACGAGAAGCATCATCGATGTTTAGGTTAACTTTACCTTGAACTTCACGACGGTCACGACGCTCTTCACGAAGCTTTTTAAGGGCTCGAACACGGCCTTCATTACGAGTACGACGTGCTTTAATGCCTTGACGAATCCACACTTCTTCCTGAGCTAGTTTCTTATCGAACTCAGCATTTTGCATTTCTTCGACGCGAAGCATTTCTTCTTTGTCATTTAAATACTGTTCGTAATTACCAGGGAAAGAAGCTAATTGACCGCGATCTAAGTCGACGATGCGTGTCGCCATCGACTTGATGAATGCACGGTCGTGAGAAATAAAGATGATCGAGCCTTTGAAGTCTTTTAAGAAGTTCTCTAACCATTCGATCGTTGTCACATCGAGATGGTTTGTTGGTTCATCAAGAAGCAATACATCAGGATCACAAACCAGCGCACGAGCTAAAGCAGCTTTACGTTGCCAGCCACCGGATAGATCGGTCAGTTTGGTTTCTGGGCTTAGTTTTAAAGCGCCAAGTACGTTCTTAACACGGTCATCAAAGCGCCAAGCGTTAGAATGATCAAGTTGCTCTTGAACTTTCGCCAAACGGTTAATGTTCTTCTCACTTGGGTCTTGAGCAACAAGATCGAGAAGATCGTGATAGATCTTCAATTGTTCGCCGATTTCAGCCAAACCGCCAGATACGTATTCGTAAACCGTACCCTCTTGATTGCGCGGTGGATCTTGTTCAAGCCGAGAAACTACTACGTCTTGAGTTATTTGAATCTTGCCATCATCCAACAAAATGTCGCCGGCAAGCACTTTCATTAACGTGGACTTACCTGCTCCGTTACGACCAACTAAACAAACGCGTTCGTTTTCTTGAAGAGCGAACTCCGCTTTATCTAGCAATGGGTGGTCACCAAATGCAAGTTGTGCGTTATGAATGGTAAGTAATGCCATTATTATCCAACCAATGTGTGAGTTGTTCTAAGTCAAACGGCCAGTTCAACTCAGAATCTTGATATTTTAAGACGGGTATTGTGACGCCGTAACGAGAAAATAGTACATCATCGAACGCAATATCGATGATATCTGTTTGCTCGGCCAAACCGACTTGGTCTACTAGAGCAAATGCCATCTCACAAAGATGGCATCCCTCCGTGCTATACAATATCAGCACGTATTAATCCTTTTGTTTATACTACGCGTGCGTTACTAGCCAACAGTTATGAATCTGTTTATTACGCGCAAAATCTAATGGTAACGTTTGAGAAGAAATATTCTGAGCCTTCAAACCCAATTCAGCGAGTGATTCTTCATCCATCTTGAAGTGACGTTTGTTATTTGAAAATACGATTGTGCCTTCACTTCTCAGTAAACGTTTGAGGTTCTTCATTAGCTTAATGTGGTCACGTTGTACATCGAATGATGTTTCCATACGCTTAGAGTTAGAGAACGTAGGTGGGTCAATAAAGATCAAGTCGTACTCACCTTTTGCGTTTTCTAGCCATTGCAAACAGTCCGCTTGTTCATATTTATGTTGGCGCCCTACACAGCCATTAAGCTGCATATTGTCTTTCGCCCAGTTCAAGTAGGTGTTTGACATATCGACAGTTGTAGTGGAACGCGCACCACCAACTGCAGCGTGCACTGTTGCACTACCAGTGTAAGCAAACAAGTTAAGGAAATCTTTACCCTGTGCCATTTCGCCAAGACGACGACGAGTGATCTTATGATCCAAGAACAGGCCTGTGTCTAGGTAGTCATGAAGGTTCACGATCAGCTTCACACCGTACTCGTTTACTTCGAGCGTCTCTGATACCTGACCTAATTTTTGGTACTGGCTTCGACCTTTCTGCTTCTCACGAACTTTCAGTACAACTTTGTTCGCTTCGACACCGGTCACCTGAATCGTCGCACGGATAATGTCCGTTAGACGACGCTTGGCTTTTTCTTCAGGGATGTTCTTAGGTGCTGCGTACTCTTGAATCACAATTTGATCGCCGTACACGTCGATCGCTACGTTATATTCTGGAAGGTCTGCATCGTAGATACGGTAGCAGTCTAGTTTCTCTTTACGCGCCCACTTGCCAATCTTGCCAATGTTTTTCTTCAAACGGTTTGAGAAGTCTGGTGCGATTTGAACGTTAGTATCTGCACCTTTAACTTCATCAGCGCTGCGCTCGGCAATGCTGTAGTTCTTTTGGTGACACGGTAACGCACCATTGTTCAATTTAAACTGTTTATCAGCGCGCATACGAAGGCAACTCAAGAGCTCGTCTGAGCTAGAGAAGATAGATGCTTTACATCCGCCAAACTCAGATTTTAGCTGTCCACCGAATGCGGTATAGAGCGCAATCAGCCCCGGCTCAGTTCCTAGACGCTCACCGTAAGGTGGGTTTGAAACGATAACACCGTGTTCAAATCCTGCGGGACGAGTAATAGTTGCAGCATCACCTTGCGCAAACTCAATCAACTCTTCAACACCTGCTCTGCGGGCGTTTTCTTGAGCAACTTTTAATACTTTGGGGTCGTTATCGAATCCAAAAAACTTAGCGTCAACTTTCTTGACACCTCGTCTAGCTTGAACATTAGCCTCTGATTTAATCTCAGCCCAGGTCTCCGGTTCAAAGTCTTCCAAAACTTCGAAGCCCCATTGTTTGCGCTTAACGCCAGGTGCCATGTTGGCTGCCATCATTGCCGCTTCAATAAGCAAAGTACCAGAACCACACATTGGATCGAGTAATGGTTGATGCCCATCCCAGCCACAACGCATGATAATCGCAGAAGCAAGCGTTTCACGTAATGGCGCACGACCCGATTCTGGTCGATAACCACGCTGATGAAGACCACTACCTACCATGTCTATCCCAAGCAACGCTTTATCTTTATGCAAACGAACGTGAATACGAATATCTGGGCGTTCTTTGCTGATATTAGGACGTGGCAAGCCTTTATTCTCAAAGCAATCTACGATGCCATCTTTGACCTTCATAGCCCCGTATTGGCTATTTCTAATCTCACGGTTTGTGCCGTTAAAGTCCACAACAAAGCGTTTAGAGCTATGAAATTGGTTAACCCAGTTAATAGTGGAAGTGGATAGATACAAGTCCATGTCGTTGTTACACGTGAACTCAGATAAAACACGTACAAATCGAGACGCTAAACGGCTCCACAAACAACAGCGATAAACCTGTTCGTTTGTCGCTTTAAATTTTACGCCTGCCTGTACTGGTTTCGCATTTTCAATGCCTAGTTTAGTCAGTTCTTCAACAAGCAAATTTTCCATGCCATTTGAAGTTACCGCGAGATATTGATTCATAGTGTTCTTTCGCTGATAAAAAATGGCTTCAATTATACCTGACTTTACGATCAATGCCTCGTTTTTAAAGGTATTTTCCCACCCGTTAGTTCAAATCATCACCACTCAAATGATCTAAAACTTTCAACATCTTTAGTTTGAATGTTTTTCATTCATAAACGTATTTTGTTTCCTTTAGAAGAAGTGAATACTTATTTACATGCATTTTGGTATACACCAGCCTAAGTTGATTGATGTAAATTACTTACAAATACCCTTTATAGGGGAATAAATAGGGTTGTTTTAGGCGATAGGTTGCCTAATTAAAGGAGTAATCAAATTGAAATAAGTAAAATAAAAGTGACCAGCTTCATGTTTGCATGCATAGAAAACAAACAGTTTCATGGTCTTTCGGATTGGAGTGTCAGAGGAGAGGACAAAAAAAATCGACCCAATAAGGTCGATTAAGGCAAACAAAGGAACGAAATAAAGAAAAATTAAACCGCTTTAACCCACCATTGCCATAGGGGTCATTGCAAAGAGGTGGTTTGCACAAGCCATGCGATCATGCATTACTTTAATCGGCTGCCCAAATTGAAGCGCCTTATTGCCATCAAGAACAAAGGCTTCTTGGTTACCATAAGCACATAAGCTCGATGTTTCGCCTGGTTCTAAAACGATGAACATACCATCAGAATATTGATTTGTGAGGAAGACCATGTCCCCTTCTTGAGGTTCATAATCAGAGGACTGTGCATCGAAGAACCAGCTCTTAGGCTGTACAGGTTTATGAAAACGCTTTGCAGCAACACAATACAGTGTTAATTCAGCTTGGCGATATTCACTGATATCGAGACAGCGAATGCGCTCATTAAACGTTTGAAATGCGCTGGCGTCATCAACGGTAAATTCACTGTTTGAGAAGGCACAGTTAACCAACAATTTTCGGGATAGATTGGTTTGGAAAATCATTTCCTCCCCCAGATCCAGCATTAAGCAAGCTTTTTGCTCGTCAAAATACCAATTCCATTTGTCGCTGGGTTTAAGCATTATTCCGTTCTCTCTTGACTAGTTAAATCAGTGGTAAAGAGGTAAGACGCTTAATTACCTACTCGTGATTTTTAAATTCTACAAACGAACGGATAAAAAAAAAGAGGAAACAAAATCCTCTTTTTTATGTAACAGGTACTGATTTTTCAGTAGTTTTTGATGTATATGTTAAAGATTTTTAACAATATCACGTACGAGACCTGGGCCGTGGTAAATAAAGCCAGTGTAGACTTGAACAAGTTTAGCGCCTGCCATGATCTTTTCTTTGGCTGCAACATAGGAATCTACACCACCAACACCGATAATTGGAAGTTTGTCTCCAAGCTCTTCATGAAGCTTACGTACGACCTCCGTAGAGCGTGATTGCACAGGGCGACCACTCAAGCCACCTGCCTCATTGGCGTGTTTCATCCCTTCTACGATCGTGCGATCCAAAGTTGTGTTAGTCGCGATCACACCATCTATATTGTTTTTCAATAAAGAATCGCAGATTTGGCAGATTTCATCGTCGCTTAAATCTGGCGCAATCTTTAATGCTAACGGGACATACTTGTTGTACTTCTCTGATAACTCCGCTTGTTTCGCTTTTAATTCGGAAAGCAGTTCATCAAGCGCTTCACCATATTGAAGTGAACGAAGACCTGGAGTGTTTGGCGATGAGATGTTTACTGCAATATAGCCAGCATACTCATACACTTTTTCCATACAAATCAGGTAGTCCTCTGCCCCTTTCTCAATTGGCGTATCTTTATTTTTACCGATATTAATTCCGAGAACACAATTGAATTTTGCTCGTTTAACATTCTCGATCAAATTATCAACGCCTAGGTTATTAAAGCCCATGCGGTTGATGATCCCTTCTGCTTCCACTAAACGGAATAAGCGTGGTTTATCATTACCTGGTTGTGGTCGTGGCGTTACAGTGCCGACTTCGACAAAGCCAAAGCCCATGGCATCAAATGCTTCAATACATTCGCCGTTTTTATCTAAACCAGCCGCAAGACCAACAGGGTTACGGAATGTTAGCCCCATACACTCTACTGGACGAGTTGGTAACTGTTGGCGGTAAAAGAGATCAAGTGGTGTGCCGTTAAAACGTTGGAAGTTCTTGATTGCAAGATCATGTGCCTTCTCGGCATCGAGTTGGAAAAAGCCAGTTCTGGCTAGACGGTAAAGCATTGTGCCTCCGAAAGAATAAAGCCCCGTATAAACGGGACAATATTATTTACCGTTTTTCATCGTAATTCAATGAAAATGAACGTAATAAGTAAAAACCTATATCTTTATAAGATTTTCAAATATAAAACAAACAATTACAATCAAGTTTCTGCGATAAAAATCGTAACTAACCGCTTAAAAGCAATCGATTTCACTCTGTTTTAATTTCAACTTAATGTGACAATGTAACTATTCTCGTTCCAAATGTGAATAATAGATAATAAAAAGCCCCGTTAAATAACGAGGCTTTTACTTATGACTTGATTATTCCACTACTCTTTCGATGAGCAGTTGAGGTTTAAAAGTACTAGCTCTCGAAGTGCTACAGAGAACTTAGCAAATTCGTGTACTGAGCCAACTTTGAACTCGTTTAAGATACTCTCCCAGCGGTGCAACGATTGCTCGTTAGTTTCAATCCAATCTTCTAACGCAGCCATCACGTCAAGCTCTTCGGTTGAGCAGCCACAATTCAGTACCTGAGCGGTAAGTTGACGTTGTTGCCAGTCCAGATCTTCACGGAATGCCGCTCTTGCAAGTGCTTGCCAGTTATTATCAACGGCTTGGCTATTAATTTGCTTCAAGAACCAATGCAACGATAAACGGTCACCCAAATTAAAGTAGAGTTTCGATGCTTGCTCAACCGTTTTACCTGTTTCACTTGCTACTGATGAAATATCCAGTGCAGATTGTAAGCTTGATAAACGGGCAACTTGGTGAGCGAGTTTCTCTTCAACACCTTTCTCTATCCAACCTTGAGCCAACTCATTGTGCTCTTCAACTTCAGACTCAACTAACATAGTGTCTAGGGTTTCAGTGATAACATTGACATCTTGCTTGTAGATAGCAATCAACTCACCGACCGTGCATTTGCCGCTACGGTTACGAAGCAACCAGCGTGCAATTCGACGCAGTGCTCGGCGCACGTAAAACATAATTTCGTATTGAGCTTGCGCTGTCGCAACGTTATCAAGTTTGCGAGTTTGCTTGAGGATTGCTTCTAAATCAAAGATTTCTCTAGCCGCACTGTAAGCGTTGGCAATATCGACAACACTTGCACCAGTTTCTTCTTGCAAACGAGTAACGAAGTTACAGCCCATTTCATTAACCATCTGGTTAGCCAATGCTGTAGCGATAATTTCAGCTCGCAGTGGGTGATTAACCATTTGATCTTTATAGTTACGTCGTAACGCACTTGGGAAATATTCAACAAGTTGTTTTGCATGGAATTCATCATTTGCGATTTCATCCGTAACAAGTTGCTGTTTAAGTACCATTTTACCGTAGGCAACTAACACTGATAGCTCAGGGCGAGTCAGACCTAGTCCCTGTTTTTCACGCTCGATTAGCGTTTCATCATCAGGAATGTATTCGAGAGCACGGTCCAAGTACCCTGCTTTCTCCATAGTGTGGATGAATCGAATTTGCTCCTTAACAATGCCAACACCTTGCTGTTCAGTAACAGAGATCGACTCCGACTGACGGTAAGCATCATCCAAGACAATTTCACCCACTTCGTCTTCCATAGACTCTAGAATTTGGTTACGTTGCTTAACCGTAAGATCGCCATTTGAAACCAGTCCATTGAGGAAGATCTTGATGTTGACTTCATTATCCGAACAGTCAACGCCACCTACGTTATCAACGAAGTCCGTGTTCACTCGACCGCCAGTTAGTGCGTATTCGATACGACCAAGCTGAGTCATACCCAAGTTACCACCTTCGCCAACCACTTTGGCTCTTAAGTCACGGCCGTCAATGCGCAGCATGTCGTTAGCACGGTCACCAACATCTGTATGAGTTTCTGTCGATGATTTAACGTAAGTGCCGATACCACCATTCCAAAGAAGATCGACTTTCATTTTCAAGATCATCTTTATCAGATCGTTAGGCGCTAAAGATGCTTTCTTCGTACCTAACATTTTCTGAATTTCTGGCGTCAACTGGATCGATTTTGATCGACGAGAGAAGATGCCACCACCTTGAGAGATCAAGTCTTTGTTGTAATCTTCCCAGCTTGATCTTGGCAAATTAAACAAGCGGTTACGCTCTTCCCAGCTGCTGGCTGAATCTGGATTTGGATCAATAAAGATGTGCATGTGGTTAAACGCAGCTTGCAATCGAATATGCTTCGATAACAGCATACCGTTACCGAACACGTCACCTGCCATATCACCTACACCGATTGCAGTAAAATCAGTGGTCTGACAGTTGATGCCCATTTCACGGAAATGACGCTTAACAGATTCCCAACCACCTTTTGCGGTGATACCCATTGCTTTGTGATCGTAACCGTTTGAACCACCTGAAGCGAATGCGTCACCTAGCCAGAAGTTGTATTCTGCAGAAACAGAGTTTGCCAAATCTGAGAAGGTTGCTGTGCCTTTATCGGCAGCCACTACTAGATATGGGTCATCTTCATCGTGACGAACAACGTTTTGTGGTGGTACCACCTCTCCTTCAATGATGTTATCTGACACATCTAGCAGTGCACGGATAAAGCGTTTGTAACAACGCTGACCTTCCGCAAAAATTTCATCACGAGTGGTGAGAGATGGCTGGCGTTTACAAACGAAGCCGCCTTTTGCACCCACTGGTACAATTACAGTGTTCTTAACCTGTTGCGCTTTTACTAAGCCAAGAATCTCCGTACGGAAGTCTTCTTGACGATCTGACCAACGCAAACCACCACGAGCCACTTTTCCACCACGAAGGTGAACACCTTCAATATCTGGTGCGTAAACAAAGATCTCGAATGCAGGTACAGGCTGCGGAATCTCAGGAATATCGCTTGGCTTCATTTTCAAAGATAACCAAGGCTTAGGCTGCTTATTCTCGTCTACTTGGTAGTAGTTGGTACGAAGCGTCGCCATGATCATTTCAATATAACGACGAATAATACGATCATCATCCAAGCTCTCTACACGATCCAACTGCTCTGTTAGCTTTTTAATTAGATCGTTTTGGCCTTTCTCGCTGCCTTTGTGTTTCGGATCAAATCGCTTGGTGAACAGCTTGACTAGACCTGTCGCTAAGTCTGGGTAGTGGCTTAGCGTGTCTTCGATGTACTGCTGACTGAATGGGAAGCCTACTTGGCGCATGTATCGTGCGTAAGCACGAAGAATGGAAATCTCACGGCCAGATAACGACGCACCTAATAACAATCGGTTGAAACCATCACTTTCAAGATTACCCGCCCAAATGGCAGCAAATGCTTGTTGGAAACGATCACGAGCTTCACGAAGGTCAACGGTTTTCTCGCTCTTATGCAGCATAGAGAAGTCAAGGATCCAGAAAGTCTGCCCGTTGTTTTTCTCGATCTCATATGGCGATTCGCCAATCACACGCAAACCAAGGTTTTCCAACATCGGCATTACGTCAGAAAGGTGAATTGGTTCATCGCGATGGTATAACTTTAAGCGGACAGCTTTGGAATCTGCACCCTCTTCTTGAGGTCGGTAGAACAACATGCCAAGTTTATTATCATCACTTAACGCTTCTAAGCGCTCGATATCTGCAACCGCAGAACCTGGCATCATGTCCTCTTTGTATGAGCGAGGGAACGCACTCATATATTCTTTTGAAAGAGGAAGGCCTTTGCTTTCACCAAAGTTAGCAATGATGGATTCTTTTAGTCTGTCATCCCAAGAGGTAGAAACTTCCATTAGATTTTGCTCGATCTTTTTCACGTCTACGTCAATGTTGTTATTGTCTACACGAACAATGTAATGTGTTCTCGCTAGTGGGCTTTCTGAGAAGTACGTTGTAAATTCAACCTCTTGCTCGCAACCAAAGTACTGCTTAAGAATGCGTTGAGTTTGACGACGCAATTCTGTGTTGTAACGATCTTTAGTGACATAAACCATGCAACTGAAGAAACGACCAAATGGGTCTTTACGAACAAACAAACGCAGCAAGTCACGATCTTGCATTTGTACAACACCCATTCCCACCTCAAGCAGCTCTTCTTCATTAGCTTGAAGCAACTCGTCGCGTGGGTAGTTTTCTAAGATATTGTGCAATGCTTTGTATGAGTATGATCCGTGACGGTATCCACTTGCTTCAAGGATACGGTCAACTTTTTCACGGATCAGAGGAATACTTTGTACCGCTTGGTTGTAAACGGCGGAGGTATATAAACCAGTAAAGCGATGCTCACCTATTACTTTACCGTTTTCATCAAACTTCTTAATACCGATGTAATCAGTATAAGCCGGACGGTGGATACGAGATGCTTTGTTACCTTTGGTGATGATCAGAGCGTATGGTTTTTTCGCTTCTAATCGCGCTGAATCTGATAATTCAGAGAGCTTGACGCTACGCACGCGCTTGTCATCAGCAAACAGACCTAGTCCTTTTTCTTTAGCAGGAACAAGTTCGGTATCACCATTGACCTCTTTTAAGTCATAATCTTTATAACCCATAAAGGTAAAGTTATGATCTTCTAGCCAACGAAGAAATGCGATCGTTTCATCCATACGATCAGTTTGGATAGAAACACGATCTTTATTTTTCTCAAGTTCATCAGTAACAAACTTAAGCTTATCAACCATCTGCTTCCAGTCATCAACGACTAAGCGAGTATCAGATAGAATTCTTAACAGCTCTTCTTTAAGCGCTTGCATCTCGTCTTTACTAGTAAGGCGGTCTACCTCTATGTGGAAAAGTGATTGAAGAACACCACCCTCACCGTTTACGTCTGTAACTTGGCCTTTTTTATCACGCTGAATCTGTGTTGGGTTATTCAACATTAGGTGACAAACAAGATCCAAACGTGCTAAAGCCATTTTGACTGAGTCCACTAAGAATGGACTATCTGGAACAACAATTTCTACGATTGTGTGTGTGGATTGCCAGCCTTGACGACTTACGGTCGGGTTAAATACTCGAACCGAAATCTCTTCTGGTTTTTTTTCATTGATATGGTGCCAAAGGCTAACGACAGCACCATAAAGGTCGGATTCGTTTCGCTGAATTAGATCATCATCAGCAATGTTACTGAATAAGTGTTGAGCAAGTTTAGTTACAAGCGTTTGGTGAGAAAGCTCGAGTTTGTCTTGAATCAGTTGGTAAACCTTTTCAAGCAGAACCGGCACTACATTTTCACGCGCGGTCATATTCACACTCCACATTAGAATTGTTGTTTTGTAGGGGGACTTAGTAGCTAGGTTGTTACCTTAGAAACTAAGCATAGGTAATGCATGTGCCCATTGTAAAAGCATAATTACAAATGTTTAACAACTAATCGTAGTGGTAAGAGGTGAAATGTCCGATTCTGTGACTAAGATTCCTATTTAACTCTCTGCAAATACAATACATCACAGAGTTTCTAACTTAAGAAACTTATTATTTTGGTCAGTTGTTAGTCTAAACTGGCCTCTAACGCCCAATTGACTAAGAAATGGTCTAAATCTCGCGGCGGGTAACTGCAAACGCAAACCGTTGTGTGTGACAACTTGAACAACACTTGCCGCACCAGAATAATGAGATAAAAACGTTTGATATGAAATGTTGAGATTGAAGTAGTAATAGTTCATGAAGTGAAAACTAAGTGACATAAACAAATAAGGTGGTCTAAATGACCACCCTATTGTGTTGTTTACTATTCGTCTAGTGCTTTAGTCACTTTTTCGAATAGATCTTTAGCAAGATTATCCATTGCTTTGAGCTTTTCAAGTTCTGCACGAATCATTGCTTGGCGAGCTTCATCGTATTTACGGAACTTAAGCAAAGGATCAATCATTCGAGAAGCTACTTGTGGGTTCGAATCATTTAGTTGGCGAAGAATTTCACCGGCAAACTGGTAACCTACACCGGATTTATCATGGAAACGTACAGGGTTCGCACTTAAGAACGAGCCAATTAAGCTGCGCGTACGGTTCGGATTTTTCAAACTAAATGCTTCGTGGTTCATGGTTGCTTTTACTTTTTCAAGAGCATCCTCTGCAGGATTGCTACCTTGAAGTGCAAACCACTTATCCATAACCAAACCATCGTGCTTCCATTTATCGCTATAATCAGCCATAAGTGCTTCACGACACTCGAGCTGAGCGTTATTTGCGGCACTCATCGCAGCAATCGTATCTGTCATGTTATTTGCAGATGCGTACTGCGCGTTGACTAAATCATTACCTTTTTCCGTATATGCTAGGTACTGAAGGCAACAGTTACGTAAAGCACGCTTGCCAATAGCAGCATGGTCGATCGTATACTCTGTTTGCTTAAGCGTGTGATAAGTTGCACTTAGCTCATCTTCTAATTCCTTAGAAAGTGACACTGTAATGCTGTTTAGCACTTTGTCTACGGCATCGATATCAATTTGCTGGTACCAACCAGTAATCTCATTGATTGAAGGCATAGAGAAAACTTGAGCAATGAAAGCTGGCTCAAGCGTTTCATCCAACAGCACACCGCGGAAAGCATCTATCACACCTTCAGAAAGCGATACTTCTTGTCCCGCTTGAACATTTTTCACATTCTGACGAATGTATTTAGCCAATAGCATTTGGCTAGCGTCCCATCGAGCAAAATCGTTCGTTGCGTGCTTCATCAAGAAGACTAACTCGTCATCGCTGTAATCGTATTCTAATTTGACTGGTGCCGAGAATTCACGCAACAAAGATGGCACTGGCTGTTCTTCGACATTTTCAAATACGAACGTTTGCTTATCTTGTTTAATATCCAGCACGTTATGAACAGATTCACCGTTAATCACCAGTGGGATAACTCGACCTTTCGAATCATACAACTCGATATCGAACGGAATATGCAGCGCTTGTTTTTCTGCTTGGTCTTGCGTCGGCTCCGTAAATTGCTCTACCGTTAGTGCGTAAGTTTTTGCATCAGCGTTGTATTCGCTATTTACGCGCAGCGTTGGTGTACCCGATTGGCTGTACCACAGGCGGAACTGTTTTAAATCAACACCGGTGGCATCTTCCATTGCAGAAACAAAGTCTTCACACGTCGCGGCGGTACCATCGTGACGTTCAAAATAAAGTTTCATTCCTTTTTGGAAGCCCTCTTCGCCAAGGAGTGTATGGTACATGCGAATAACTTCGCTGCCCTTTTCATACACCGTTAGCGTGTAGAAGTTATTCATCTCAATGACTTTGTCAGGACGAATCGGGTGAGACATTGGGCTTGCATCTTCCGCAAATTGAGGACCACGAATAATACGTACGTTATCAATACGGTTATCAGCACGAGAGCCTAAGTCAGAAGAGAATTCTTGGTCACGGAATACGGTTAAGCCTTCTTTTAGACTTAGTTGGAACCAGTCACGACAAGTGACACGGTTGCCAGTCCAGTTGTGGAAGTACTCATGACCGATCACAGCTTCGATGCCTAAATAATCACGATCTGTCGCAGTTTGATCGTTCGCCAGAACATATTTTGAGTTAAAAATGTTCAAGCCTTTGTTTTCCATTGCACCCATGTTGAAGAAATCAACAGCAACGATCATGTAAATATCCAGATCGTATTCCAGGCCAAAGCGTTCCTCATCCCACTTCATCGAGTTGATCAGCGATGTCATCGCATGACCTCCACGATCTAAGTTACCTTTATCAACAAAGATTTCTAAATCAACACTGCGACCTGACATCGTTGTATATTTGTCACGCAATACATCAAAGTCGCCTGCAACAAGGGCGAACAAGTAAGCTGGTTTTGGATGCGGATCCTGCCATTGAACCCAGTGACGACCGTTCTCTGCATCGCCTTCTGCAATTCGGTTACCATTGCTCAGCAAATATGGGTAAGCCGCTTTATCTGCGATCACTTTTGTTGTGTATTTTGCTAGAACATCCGGACGGTCTAGATAGTACGTGATACGGCGGAAGCCCTCAGCCTCACACTGAGTACAAAATGCGCCGCCTGATTTGTACAAACCTTCGAGTGCTGTATTCGCTTCAGGATCAATTTTGGTGACGATTTCAAGTTCAAACTCGGATGGAAGATCGGTCAGTACCAGCGATGACTCCTTCACCTCGTGATGAGCCCAATCCTCACCATTTACTTTTACAGCGCGTAGCTCAAGCCCTTCGCCATCGAGTTCTAGCGTTGTTGTATCGCCTTTTTGAGCAACTTTTGATACCGCCGTAACGATTGTGTCATTGTCATATAGATCAAAAGTAAGATCGATATCAGTAATCGCATGAGATGGCTCTTTATAATCTTTACGATATTTGGCCAGGGGAGCTTGAGACATGAGCATAAATCCTTGTATGTCGAACAACAAAAATACCAGACAGCATGATCAAAAATGCAGTTCTGGTATCACTATATAAGCTATTTGTAGGGGTTGTGGTATCAGAATACAAGTCTTTCCATCAAAAAACGGAGCTTTTAGTGCTCTAGCTCCATTTTTTGATTAACATTTAAACTACATTAATGACTTACCGTACGCACGCGTAATTTGGCGCATGTTAAAGGCATCATGGCGTAACTCTATTGAGTACGGCGTACATATCACCATTGGAATCTTCGATCGTTAGCTCATTCTTGTTGAGCTTATACGTGGTTCCATGCTCGCCATTTTCATACAGCAGAACCAAAAACTCATCTTCTGTGTAAAACACACCTTGTTTGATGGACTCATCCCCTTCTTCGTTCGAAACCCTAAACATGAACACGAAATCAGGTTGAAGTATCAAATCCATCTGATTAATGTTGTTGGCCACAAGACCGTCGCCAGATACGTGAGAGCTAGACCAAATACCTGCAAGTGAATTAGATAATCCTTTAGTGAAGGTTACACCATTAAGATCAAGCGTATTATGGTTGTTGCGATAGGCATAAATTTGAGGCTCGTCGGTGTTTAAACCAAGAACGATTGTGTCTTCATTTGCGTTATACAGCCCTTCCCAATGGTCAACGGAATAGTCTTTCTTTTGAATATCAATAGAAAAGCTGTAGTCAGAACCTAATGAGAGTTTGATCGCACGAAAGTTTTCAGCCGACTCTTCGGGGTTTGGGTTCATCAAATACCAGTCTCCGATGAGAAACGGCGTGTCAAAGTGACTTAATTCATCTTCTCTGGTGTTTTCTCCACCAAGCACACTAAAGCAGCAAAAGCTAAGTAAAATAAAGAACCACTTCATATCGGCATCCTTATCGTTTTCTTTTAGCTTAGCCAGTAGTCCTCACTTTCGCGAAATTTTAGATGTAGATCACGTAAATTATTGGGGGAAAATAAGCGAATATCTTGCTCGATATCGAGACAGCGGAAGACAAAAAGGCATAAAAAAAGAGTGAATCTGAAAGACTCACTCTTTTTATTCTAAATTGCCAGTTATTATGACTGATTTTCCTGCTTAAGTAGATCGACCATAATCTCGACAGACTCATCTAAATAAACATCAGGAGCCTCGTAGTCTTTTGGTATGTCATCCAATGTTTTGAATGCTTTTTTACCCAAAGCAACTTGACGTTCATTTATGCGTTGTAATCGAAGGGCTTCCGCTTTATCCGATTCAGCTTTACGAACTTTTTCGTTCAAAGACAAAGTATTATCGTCTTTTTCTTTACGATATTTCTCGATGTCTTCATTGATAAAGCGGAACTCCATTTCATCAGAAATACGCTTGTTATGAAGAGCAGTAAGTTTTTCAACTAAGGCGTCGTTACTTGGAAATGTTTGATATTGTGCTTTATCAATCTGATCCCAAGGTAAAGCATTGTCTTCAACACTTTCACCTGTTTCAGAAGCCTCAATTGGCGTTGGGTACGAAATATCTGGTGCAACACCACGATTTTGCGTACTTCCACCGTCAATACGATAAAACTTCTGAATCGTGTACTGAACATAACCTAGCTCTTTATCGAAAAGATCGTAAATATGATTCAGTGAACGATGTTGCTGAACTGTACCTTTACCGAAAGAGTTTTCACCTAAGATGATTGCACGATTATAATCTTGCATTGCCGCTGCAAAAATTTCAGATGCTGAAGCACTGTAGCGGTTAATCAACACCGTCAATGGGCCATCATAGCTCACTTTTCCATCGGTATCGGCATTCACCTTGATGCGGCCATAGCTGTCACGAACTTGAACTACAGGACCTTCTTTAATGAATAAACCTGTCAATGCCGTCGCTTCTGTTAGCGCACCACCACCATTGTTACGTAGATCAACGATTACGCCGTCAACGTTTTTGGTTTTCAACTCAGCTAGTAATTTATCGGTGTCTTTCGATAAGCCGACGTAGAAACTTGGTACTTCTAAAATACCAATCTTCTTGCCGTCTTTTTCGATGATTTCTGACTTAACCGCACGATCTTCTAAGCGAACTTTGTCACGAACAATTGTGACAATGTAACTCTTCGCATCGTTACCTTCTGGCAAGATCTGTAGATTAACCTTTGTGCCTTTAGGGCCTTTGATTAACTGAACAACATCATCCAGACGCCAACCGATCACGTCGACAATTTCTTCACCGTCTTGTCCAACACCAGTGATTCGGTCCCCTTCACCAAGTTGCTTACTCTTTGAGGCCGGACCGCCAACAACAAGTGAACGAATTACTGTGTAATCGTCTGTCATTTGCAAAACGGCGCCGATGCCTTCTAGAGAAAGGTTCATTTCCGATTGGAATTGCTCGGCATTACGTGGAGAAAGGTAGCTTGTATGAGGGTCAACCTGTCGCGCGAAGGCATTCATATACAACTGAAATGCATCTTCATTGTTGGTCTGTGTGATGCGCTTCATCGCGTTGTTATAACGCTTCTCTAAAATTTCTTTAATCTCTGGCCACTCTTTGCCAGTCAGTTTCAGATTTAACGCGTCATATTTCACACGCTTGCGCCACAACTCGTTGAGCTCTGCTTCGTCTTTTGGCCATGCGGCCTCAGAGCGGTCTAACTCTATCTCGTCATCGGTATCAAACTTGATCTCTTCATCGAGTAGAGTTAACGCATAAGCAAAACGATCGAAACGCTTCTGCATTGAGAGGTTGTAAACATCAAAAGCAATTTGGTTGTTGCCCGATTTAAGCTGATCATCAAGCTCGACTGACCAATTTTTAAATGAGTTGATGTCTGCTTGAGTGAAAATATTTCTATTGTAATCAAGCAACTCTACATAGCGTTCAAAGATCGCTTTAGAGAAATCATCATTGAGGCTGAAGTGCTTATAATGAGAGCGGGTAAATCGCGAGGTGACTCGTTTGCTAGCTGTTTCATGCTGAACTTCAGGAGAAAGAACCGGCAGGTCATCTTTATGTAGTTTGGCTTCAAGAGCCTGAGCTGATGCTGCTAGCCATAAGCTAGCAGCAATCAGGGTCACTTTTGAACGGCAATTCATGCGTAGGAGTATCTCCTTTATGCGCGCAAGTGCTCCGCTTTCACAACCATTTGTAGGCCGTTAGCAAGTTGAACACGTACATCATCCTTATTGATTTCAACAATGGTCGCTGCCATGTTTCCTTTGCCCATGTTCACGTTAACTGCGTTACCTACTGTGATTTCATCAGCATTTAGAGCGCGCGTTTCTACAGGCTTAGTTGGTTTTTGTACTTTTGGTTTATTAGTACGACGAGGCTGTTGAGGCTTTTTAGCCGCAGGTTTCGCTTTCGCCTTACCCTCTTCACGAGCTTTTTGTGCTTGTTCTTTACGACGAGCCTGAACTTTCGCCTTGCTTTCTGCAAGTGTCGCTTTCGCGTGTTCAACGTGCTCTTCTTCTAGCTCACCACAAGGGTTGCCATCTAGGTCTACACGTACTGCACCTGGTTTTACACCGTGTAGGTAACGCCATGATGAAGTGTACTGTCTTAACGCTGCACGAAGCTGTGTTTTGCTTACTTTTTCGTCTTCATTTAGACGTTCCGCAAGATCTTGAAAAATACCAATTTTCAGAGGTTTTGCTTCACCTTCTAAAGTAAAGCACTTAGGGAAACATTCAGCAATATATGCAATAACTTCTTTGCTGTTTTTTAACTTTTCAGTCATGAGGGGTCCTGATTTGAGCGGATTTCCGCGAGCATTAAGAAAAAATATTCTCGTATTATAGTGACATGCCAAGGAAAAACCACACTCGAAGGCTAATTTATGCGTCGTTCGCGTGTGAATTAAGCAGCTTTTCTACTTCAACCATGAAATGAGTGAGACCTTCTTCGTCTGTTTCATTAAATCGGCCAATACTTGGACTATCAATATCAAGTACACCAACCACCTTTCCATTAATAGAAAATGGAATCACAATTTCTGAATTGCTCGCTGCATCGCACGCAATATGCCCCTCAAATTCGTGAACGTCGTATACTCTTTGTATAGTATTAGTTTGTGCAGCAGTACCGCAGACGCCTCGACCCATTGGGATACGAACACAAGCTGGTTTTCCTTGGAACGGACCAAGAACAAGCTCTTCACCTTTTGTTAGGTAAAAGCCTGCCCAGTTAAGATCGTCAAGTTCCATGAAAAGCAATGAGCTCAAGTTTGCTAGGTTCGCAATAAAATCTGGTTCAGACTCAATTAGAGCAACAGCTTGTTTGGTTAGTCTTTGGTATTGTTCTAAGTTCATATTAACTTCCTACTTACTATAAAAGCTTCCATTCTCAATGTATGGCGCTAAAATGCAGTCCTACTTTATAATAGGACTTATTCTCAATTACAATGCTTCTGAAAAATGACACTATTAGCCGTTCTTGGTTGATAACACAAGTAAAAAAGCACAAGTCCAAGCTGATCATAGCGAACTTGATAGCGGTGCTTGCAACCTTGATTAGTGTTCCAATTCCCCTCCTCATGCCTTTGATGGTTGATGAGGTCTTATTGGACCAACCTGCAAAAGGCTTAGATGCCATGAATGCCATTCTCCCTGAAGCGTGGCACACTCCGACAGGCTATATTTTCTTCACCCTGTTCTTGGTTGTTCTTATGCGAGCTGCGAGCCAAGGATTAAATATCCTTCAAAGCCGACAATTTACGCTTGTTTCAAAAACCATCACGTTTGAGATGCGCAGTAAAATGATCGACAAACTCGGCCGTATCAGCATCCGACAATACGAAACCAAAGGTAGCGGAGGAATCAACGCACACCTTATCACTGACATTGAGACCATTGATAAATTTATTGGTTCTACGTTAGCAAAATTCGTTATCAGTTTTCTGACTGTTATTGGTACTGCTATCGTTCTACTTTGGCTCGATTGGCGACTTGGTCTGTTTATCCTGTTAGTTAACCCTATTGTCATTTACTTCTCACGTAAACTAGGCAGTATGGTTAAACATCTGAAACGGAAGGAAAATCATTCTTTTGAAATTTTCCAAAACCGTTTGGTTGAAACATTAGATGGAATCTACCAACTACGCGCAGCCAATAAAGAGCGAGAATTCCTCCAACAACTCAAAGACAGTGCGAACCAAGTTCGCGTTGATGCAGACAAGTATGCTTGGCAATCTGAAGCGGCTGGTCGCGTTTCTTTCCTTCTCTTTTTGATCGGCTTTGAATTATTCAGAGCTGTCGCAATGTTAATGGTCATGTTCAGTGACCTTACTATTGGCCAAATATTTGCCGTTTTTGGTTACCTATGGTTCATGCTGTCTCCTGTTCAAGAGTTGCTTGGGATTCAGTTTTCTTGGTATAGCGCTAAAGCGGCATTAAAACGCATCAACGACTTATTAGAGTTAGAAGAAGAGCAGAGACCGGTTCCTAAGGTAAATCCTTTCAAAGAAGGTAGAGAAGTTGATGTTAAAGTAGAAAACATTAATTTCTCTTACAATAATGAAAACAAAGTCCTAGATAATCTTTCTTTACATATGCCGGCAGGAAAGAAAGTGGCGTTGGTTGGTGCAAGCGGCGGTGGTAAGTCAACCTTGATACAATTACTTATTGGGGTTTACCGTCAAAACTCCGGTAGCATTCGCTTTAATGATGAATTAACAGAAGATATTGGTTTTGAAGTAATTCGCGACAAAATTGCCGTGGTATTACAGCAACCTATACTATTTAACGATACCTTGAGGCATAATCTAACGCTTGGTGGGAATTTTGACGAAATGTCACTTTGGCGTGCGCTTGAAGTGGCTCAGCTGCATGATGTAATTTCTCAACTTAACCACGGCTTGGATACTCAAGTTGGTCGTAATGGCATTCGTTTGTCAGGAGGTCAACGACAACGGCTTGCCATTGCTAGAATGGTGCTGAGTAATCCTCAATTTGTTATTTTAGACGAAGCCACGTCTGCGCTAGATACCGCTACTGAAGCGGCTTTACACAAAGCACTGACCGAGTTCTTACGTGGTAGAACAACATTAATCGTTGCGCACCGACTATCCGCTGTGAAACAAGCCGATTTGATCTACGTGCTTGAAGATGGGAAAGTGACGCAAACAGGCACTCATGGTGAGTTAGTTGAGCAAGAAGGCTTATATCAAACCTTATATGGGGGCATACAGTCCCACGCTTAAATCGTTCAAGCTAGAGAGGTCGTTATGACCTCTCTGTCTAAGCACGCCATGCAACCCAATAACGTACGTTTGTGCCAAGGTTGTGAATTGCCTGTCGACATCGTCGACTTACCCCATGGCAAAAATGCACACTGCCCTCGTTGTGGTACACAATTATATCGCGGAGGTAGCCCTAGCCTCTCTGGTAATCTAGCCGTCGCGATAACCTGTATCCTACTATTTATTCCATCGCACTTTTTTAACTTTATTAGCATCCGACTCTTTGGTGTGATGATTCCGGCAACCCTGCCCTCAGGGATGATCACATTGATGGAAGAAGGATTTGTTCTTCTTTCATTGCTCATTCTATTTTGTAGCTCTCTAGCGCCACTGACGGTTTGTGTTTCAGTGGTAACGGCGCATATTTCTTTACATCAACGATGGTTCCGTGGGCTTCGTATCTCACTGTGGCTAATTCAACATTTGAAGCATTGGGTTATGTTGGATGTGTTCTTAGTTAGCATCGCCATTTCCTGTTTTAAACTCCAAGATTATTCCGACATTTTCGTCGGCCCAGGGTTAATTGGTCTGGTTCTTTTGCAGATATTTACCGTTTTGTTAGTTTCAAGAATCAGCGTGCGTCGTTATTGGGAAGCTTGGAAACCAGAAAGTTTATATGCTTTTGAGCATAAAGATGTGCATTGCCATGAATGCCACTTGTCCCAGCCTGAAGGTGACCATTGCCAGCGTTGTCATCACGAGTTATATCATCGCAAGCCAAACTCCATTCAGAAAACATGGGCTTACCTCATCGCAGCAACGGTCGCCATCTTCCCCGCTAACCTGATCCCTATTTCCATCTTGCTTACCAATGGTAAGCGTTTGGAGGACACTATTTTTTCAGGCGTGGCTGGTTTGGTAAAAAGCGGCATGTATGGAATCGCTGCGATCATTTTTGTTGCCAGTATCGTTGTCCCGGTGATTAAAATACTTGGGCTCGCCTACATCATGCTTTGCATCCAATTCAAACGTTCGGTGTTTAAGAGACAACGAATGATGGTTTACTTTGTTGTTAAATGGATCGGTAAATGGTCTGTGATGGATTTGTTTGTTATTTCTATCATGATGACGTTAGTCGATCGTGGTCAGATACTGGATTTCACACCAGGATATGGCGCGGTAGCATTTGGTGTTGTCGTTGTATTGACCATGCTTGCAGCAGAAAGTATTGATCCAAGGCTAATCTGGGACCAAACAAGCCCAAAACAATCAGAAAAAGAGTCAATGAATGAGTGATCAGAACAGTTCTCAAACGTCATACGTACCAGATGTAAAGCGGAGTAAAGGCATATCTCCTCTTTGGCTGTTGCCAATTTTGACCATGGTCTTAGCTGGCTGGCTTGTTGTGAAGTCGATACACGATGCAGGACAACGAGTGCAAATCTATTTTTCTGATGCCGCTGGTCTTGTCGCCGGCCGAACCACTATCCGTTACCAAGGATTAGAAGTCGGCATGGTAAGAGACATTAACCTCACCGAAGATCTCGGCAGTATTTATGTCGATGCTGATATCTATCCTGAAGCTGCAAAGTTACTGAACGATAAAACACGCTTTTGGTTAGTAAAACCAACAGCTAGCCTAACGGGAGTTTCCGGACTGGATGCGCTCGTCTCAGGTAACTACATCTCGATTCAACCCGGAGATGGTCAAGAGTTTGAGACAACATTCCATGCGTTAGACTCTGCCCCAACAGATTTACGCGTTTCTCAAGGTTTGAATATTAAGCTCAAAAGCCGTGATTTAGGTGGTGTATCGGTTGGCTCTCAAATTGTTTATAGGAAAATCCCAATCGGTGAAGTGTACAGTTACCAGCTAGATGAAGATGCAAAATCTATCACTATTCAAGCCAACATTCAGGATCAATACCGACATATCATTAACAACCGCAGTCGATTCTGGAACGTCAGTGGAATTGGTGCCAGCATCGGTTTTGAAGGTGTCGATGTAAGACTAGAAAGCATGAGTGCCTTACTAGGTGGCGCCATCGCCGTCGACTCTCCGGATGATGGTGAGCCTGTAGAAGAGAACACCGAGTTCCGTTTGTATAAAGATTTGAAAACTGCTGGTCGAGGCATCGCGGTTAAAATCGTCCTACCTGATGACAGCAAGATCAGCGGAGAAGGCGCTCCAATTATGTATCGCGGAATCGAAATTGGCCAAGTTACGGACTTGAGCCTTTCCGAAGGCCGAGAAGTGATATTGGCGTCAGCGGCAATTCAACCCGCTTTTAGTGACATGCTGACGACAGGTACTCGATTTGTCTTAGAAGAAGCAAAAGTGTCCCTTTCAGGTGTTGAAAACATTGCTAATTTAGTGCGAGGAAACTTCTTAACGATCGTGCCGGGCGCGGGTGAACGCTCTCGCCGCTTTACTGCCATTCGTAAAAACGTGTTTAACCAGCAGCAAGAAAAGTCCATCGCGATTCGTTTGGTATCCGACAATTCGTTTGGCCTAGATAGCGGTGCCAATGTACTTTATAAAGGCATCGTTGTTGGTTCAATCATCAAAGTGGGCCTAGTCAAGGAAGATAAAAAATCACAACACGAAGTATTTATGGATGTATTGATTGACCATGAATACAAGCATCTGATCAAATCAAACAATCGTTTTTATGTAACCGGCAGTGCATCAGCAGAGTTAACTGAATCGGGGCTCAGCGTTACCGTTCCTCCAGCAAAGCAGTTGTTAACCGGGTCAATTAGTTTTGTGAGCGAAGGCAAGCAGGATATTCAAAAAGAGTATCAACTGTTCCAAAATGAATCATTGGCTGAATTGGCGCAGTACAATCAAAGTGGCTCTAGGGCGCTAACACTATTTGCTTCTGAATTGCCGCCGATTTCCAAAGGCAGCCCTCTACTCTATCGTAATCTTCCAGTTGGTAACGTCTCCGATTTCCAACTAGTTGATGGCGGAGTACTAATTAAGGCTACTATCGAAAACCGCTTCGCTTATCTTGTAACGCCAAAAACCGTTTTTTGGAATCGTTCAGGGATCGAGATAGATGCATCATTAGCTGGCGTCAGTGTGAAAGCGCACCCTTTAAAATCGTTAATCGAAGGTGGCATCGCTTTTGACTCCGTACCAGGCGTTGAAAACAAAATCGGAGAAAACTGGAAGCTGTATTCTGATCAAAAAACCGCTCGCAAGTTTGGGCGCGTCATTGCTTTAGAAACCGACGGTTCGCAAGAGATTGCTAAAGGAATGCCGATTGAATATCAAGGTGTTAAAGTTGGTGAAATCACTCTGGTTGTACCGAATTTTCGTCGTAACATGGTTGAAGTCACTGCAAGGATCCTACCTGAATACGTAGAAAACATTGCGGTTGAAGGCTCACATTTTTGGCTAACTGAACCAGAAATTGGTTTAGGTGGCGTTAAAAACCTCGGGGCGTTGGTGTCGAAATCCATCAGTGTTGAACCAGGTAAAGGTAAAGCTAAATTTGATTTTCAATTAGAAAATAGTTCAGAACGCGTGCATGGAATCATGTTTACGTTACAAAGTGAACAAAGAGGCTCAGTACAAGTCGGTACCCCTATTCTTTACCGCCAGATGGAAGTTGGCCAAGTGACCGACGTAAGCCTAGGAGAATTTGCTGATCGCATCGTCACGACTATCAAAATACAGCCTGAATATGCTTACCTCGTTCGTCAAAACAGTGTGTTCTGGAATGTTTCAGGAGTAGATGTTTCCATCGGGCTTACCGGCGCTAACATCAAAGCGGGAACCTTTGATAGTTTAGTTCGCGGAGGAATTGCGTTTTCAACGCCAGAGCAATCGACTATTCCACCAGCGGCAAAGAGTGGGCAATCTTTCTTTTTGTATCCACAAGCTGAAGAAGGTTGGACTCAATGGCGTACAGCAATTCCGAAGCCGTAGAGTAAAGCTCAATTCACGTACAATTGAAGTTTGATCACTTTAAAAGAGCAGCAATCGCTGCTCTTTTTTATTGCTCGGCCCTTGTCACTATTCGTTTCTGCTTCGCTTTCGTATATTATTTGCTACAAATTCTGCAAACGAGATCCCACATTGCATCCTAATGTTTACATCCCAGACGCGTTTCTGGAAAAAATCCAAACTATCCTTCCTGCTCACCTCAACATGGAAGACTTTATCGCGTCGTGCCAAAAGCCACTGCGCAAAAGTATTCGAGTTAATACGTTGAAGATCAGTGTTGAAGCGTTTCTAGAACGAGCAGAAACAAAAGGCTGGAAGCTTTCTCCTGTGCCTTGGTGTGACACAGGTTTTTGGATTGAAGCGGATGAGTCAGTTGTACCATTAGGCAACACAGCAGAACACATGTCTGGCTTATTCTACATTCAAGAAGCCAGTTCGATGATGCCGGTATCTGCTCTGTTTATGAATGATGAATCTTACGATGCCGTGTTAGATACCGCAGCCGCTCCAGGCTCAAAAACCACTCAAATTGCAGCTTTAATGAACAACGAAGGTGTACTTGTGGCCAATGAATACGCCGCAAGTCGTGTAAAAGTACTGCACGCTAATGTGGAACGTTGTGGGGTACGTAACGCCGCACTAAGTAACTTCGATGGACGCGTTTTTGGCGGTTGGCTACCAGAACAATTTGATGCGGTTTTGCTCGACGCGCCTTGCTCTGGAGAAGGCACCGTTCGCAAAGACGAAGATGCGATGAAAAACTGGACGCAAGCTTCCGTACTCGACATCGCTGACACGCAGAAAGATCTTATTGAAAGCGCCTTCCATGCATTAAAGCCCGGTGGTGTGATGGTTTACTCAACATGTACGCTCAGTACAGAAGAAAACCAACAAGTTTGTCATCACTTGAAAGAAACCTTTGGGGATGCTGTAGAGTTTGAAAGCCTTGAGAACTTGTTTGAAAACGCAGAGGCAGCCCTAACTGAAGAAGGCTTTTTGCATATTTTCCCGCAGGTCTACGACTGTGAAGGGTTCTTTGTTGCAAGAATTCGCAAACTGGCTGCTGTTGAGGCGCCAGAAGTCAAAAAGCGCATGGGGAAATTCCCCTTTGCCAAAACATCAAAAAAAGAATCGACAGAAATTGCTCAACAACTCCAAAGCGCGTTAGGTATTAAACTTCCAAATGACAGTTCTGTATGGCTTCGCGATAAAGATGTCTGGTTATTCCCTAATGCTTTAGAAGCGATGATCGGCGAATTACGCTTCTCCCGTATGGGTATAAAGATCGCGGAAGCCCATAAAAATGGCTACCGTTGGCAACACCAAGTCGCGACCGCCCTGGCGACAGGTTCTGAAAGCAACGCCATTGAACTCAGTATTGAAGAAGCGCGCGAATGGTACATGGGGCGTGATGTTCGCCCACAAACCATTCCTGAGGGAATGAAAACAGGTAAAGGCGAAGTGCTTGTCACCTATCAAGGCGCAGTTATTGGCCTTGGCAAGTGGGTAAGCAACCGAATAAAGAATGGCCTCCCTCGCGAATTAGTACGAGATAAGAACTTATTTTAAAAGACGTAACGAACCATAAATAAATGAAAAGCCATCGTATTTGCGATGGCTTTTTAATTCATAAGTATGAAAGCAAGTGGGCTCGCTAGCGATCCGGACACGCTGTACTAAACTAGTTGTATCAAAGTAATGCTTTGATGTGGCATTTCTCTCTATGTTCTCCAACAAAATTATTGTTGGACAAGTTTAGCGCAGGCTCTGCGGAGCCGTTTCCCCTAGGCCCAAAAAAAGGAAAAGTTTGGGCCGTTTTTTTGGCTGTAGATCCGCTATACGTGAGTTTGGACTACGCTAGACGAATACCGTCTTTCTCAATGACAATTTTACCCTGCTTGTATAAGCCACCGATGGTCTTTTTATAAGTCCCTTTACTTGTGCGGAAAGCATCAAAAATCGCTTCAGGAGACGACTTGTCATTCAAAGGCAAAAATCCGCCTTTCTTCTCTAGCAGGTCAAGGATCTTACTAGAAAGATCGTCCATTTTCGCCACACCGACTTTTTGTAGAGCAAGGTCGATTTTGCCATCTTCACGAATGTGCTTAATAAAGCCTTTCAGCTTTTTACCGATGTAAAGCTTACCAAAAACATCCGATGGGAAAATCATGCCCCAATGCTTACCGTTAACGATAGCTTTATAACCAAGTTGACTACGCTCTGCGATGATTAAATCAACTTGTTCGTTAACTTCATAATTCGCTGGAGTTTTATCTAACCATTTATTGAACTTAGTCGTACCAACAATGCGACCTGACGCTTTGTCGGTATAAACATACACTAAAATGGTTTGTCCGGCAGAGAAGCGAGTGCGTTGCTCACTAAAAGGAATCAGTAAGTCCTTTTCTTTGATGCCCCAATTTACAAAAGCACCTGTCGCATTCACACCCTCAATCTTCATTAAACCCCATTCACCCACTTGGGCAATTGGTCTTTCAATGGTCGCAGCAAGTTGGCTTTCTGAATCGAAGTACAGAAATACGTCTACATGCTCACCAATTTCAGTACCCTCTGGTACATACTTACTAGGTAGTAGAACAGAACCGTAATCATCGCCATCCAGAAATACGCCAAAATCAGCCTTTTTAATGACTTCTAAGCTGTTAATTTGACCAATTTTAATCATTGATTTTGTCTCTTTTTAAATTTACGTGGAATTATACCTAAACTAACAAGAAAATCAGAGAGAAAAGCATAGTGCTCTGTTATGCTGTTGTCGTTCAGCTATATGCCCCAGTCACTCTTTTAGCACTCTTATACTTACCTGCTCAACGGAACGCATAAGTTAAGAATGCTTTAGCAAAGTCAGGAGCTTTCTTTGGTCACCGTCGATAAACAAGACTCAATAACATTAAAAATCAGTCATGCACTCGCAAAGAGCAAAAGTGTCGACCTAGATATTTACTTTTTTATACCTGGTGAGCTTGGTTTAAACGCCGATATCATCAGTGAATCCGAATTTTATTACACCTCAATCACACAGCAACGATCTTATTACAGTACTGAAATCCTTCTTCCGCTAGTACACAGTCGACTTGCCAAACGTGGACGCCTGTCGAATCAGCAATACCGAGTAAGTTTGAGTTTGTTCGCTTACCAATACGTTATCGCGCTAGACAAAGCGGTAGCAAGTTTAAACAAGCATGAGAACAACTCCGTAACGGAAGATGAAGTGGACGAAGTTATCGAGCTCACGCTTGAGATCTTAAAGCGCTTGCGGCGTTCTATTCCTTATGAAGAGAACTTAAAACGCTACTACGTTAACATCGATAACTATCTGTCTTGGTATACCGAGCAAAAGTTCCTGTCACTGGTGGCTCATCTCCCACGTGAAGGCGACTATGGCACGATCAAGAAGCGCCTGATCACGCTATGTGAGAAAGAGCAAGCCCATCGTAAACTCAACAAATACAACTCATCAAGAGTCGTTGAAGACGTTACTCGCCTATCTAACAAAATGCGCTTGCTAAGGCGATTGATTGAACACCCTATCGTGCTTCGTGAAGAAACCATATCGATGGGTAACAACATTAAGCGCGCTATCAAAGGTATTGCAACCGGTTTGGTGATGGTTGTCGTGACCTCGACCGTGATTCTCGCTCGCGATTATCTGGGGGAAATTTCTGCCTCATTCATTATCGCGATGTCTTTTATTTACGCTTTACGAGAAATCTTTAAAGATGATTTACGCGATGCCATGTGGCGATGGATCCGTAAAGGCAAGCCAAAATGGCGTAAGAAGTATGTTGATCCAACGACGAAAAAAGTGGTTGGCAAAAAATTGGAGTGGCTCGATTATCGCACCTTAAGTAGCTTGCCGGATAAGATTCAAAGAATACGGAAAAAGCGCGTCGTGCAACGTGAAGAGCAGATTCTTCATTATCACGAGAAAACCGAAATGGCGACCTCTCTTTTCTTGAGTGGTTACGAACAAACGAGAGAAACATTGAACATCAGTTTGCGCCCTATCATCCGCTTGATGGATAAAAGCTCAAACCGAGTTTACCGTTTAAATGAAGGCCAAGTAACCAAAGAGTCAGTAGAGAAACGTCATTTGCTCAATGTGATTGTCAAAGAGGACAACCACACCGATGAGCCTGTTTATTACCGCTGGAAAGTGGTCTTAAATCGCTCCAAAATCGTCTCTATCGAGAAGATTGAACTCAATTAAGCCAACGCCTTTAAACAAACGAGCCACAAACCACTAGGCAGCCTCTTTTCTTTGTTGGGCTGCTTTTTTTATCGAAAGAGTAAGCGAGAATTCAGCCATTGGCTCGTCACCATGTAAGTTAGGACACAGCGCGACAATTTTTACGTCACGATTTACTCGTTCACCCGTTGCCAAGGTGTGCTCGAGCATCTCATCAATGACATGACCATCGTTACAAACAAAGTGCACATCGGCTTCCGGGCGCTTTAAAAACTCGGCTTTCACACCTTTAAATGCTAGCGAGATCGCTTCTCCCTTTTCTTGCGCTTTACTCATAGCAAGAAAACCACCAGCAACATCAGCGCCAACGGCTAAAGCGCCGAAATACATGCTATTCAGGTGGTTCTTCGTTCTTCTGCGCAATGGGATACGAACCTCAACATGCTTGCTATCTATCGCAATGATTTTAGGGTGGCAAAGCCAAATCAGCGGCACTTTCGAAAAGCCAAACAGATTTAGATACAAATTCGCACGACGTAGAGCTGATAACATTTTGGTCTCCTTACCAATCTAGTCAGACCAGTTAATCAACGAAAGAAATAGATGTCAAAGAAATGTTAACAAAAGCTCGATCTCACGAGTTATTTAACCCTCACAAAGTGACGGTGTCACCCATAAGGTATGAAGTTTATCGCAGTTACTTAGATTACCTTACAGCGAGATAGATAAAATGGTTATAAATTCAAATGTATATATATATTGATTTAATGATCAAGTTTTGTCATTTATACATAAGTCATTTAAATGAATACCTACACCTTTGTATACAATTCGGTATTTCCTGGCGAAGATTCCCGTGAAACGGTTTATTCCTGCCTGTAATTCCGTTATCTTTACCCCTTCGCAATAGAGAATAAAGCTATAACATGCCTATAAAAACAGATGAATTGAGAACCCAACCTTTGGGTCCAATGCCTACCCCAGCAGAGCTAGGTAGTGTACATCCTATTACGGATGACGTTGCAGACCGTATCGCTCAATCTCGTCGTCAGATTGAAAACATTTTATCGGGTGAAGACGATCGCCTTCTTGCGATTGTAGGTCCGTGTTCTGTTCACGACACTGAAGCTGCCATTGATTACGCCACTCGCCTGAGTGAAATCCAAGACAAGTACAAAGACGAGCTATTTATCGTGATGCGTACTTACTTTGAAAAGCCTCGTACAGTAGTTGGTTGGAAAGGTTTGATTACGGACCCTAACCTAGATGGTTCTTACGCACTTGAAGCTGGTCTTCATAAAGCTCGTAAACTACTACTGGATATCAACAAGCTTGGTCTTGCGACTGCTACTGAGTTTCTTGATATGATCACTGGCCAATACATCGCGGATTTGATCACTTGGGGCGCGATTGGTGCTCGCACAACGGAATCACAAATTCACCGTGAAATGGCGTCGGCACTATCTTGCCCAGTTGGTTTCAAAAATGGCACAAATGGCAACGTAAAAATTGCAATTGATGCAATTCGCGCATCGAAAGCATCGCATTACTTCTACTCGCCAGATAAGAACGGTCGAATGACGGTTTACCGCACAAGTGGCAACCCTTACGGTCATATTATTCTGCGCGGTGGAGAAAAAGGCCCTAACTTTGATGAAGCATCAGTCAAACAAGCATGTGATGCTTTAGCTGAGTTTGGATTGCCACAACGTTTGGTTGTGGATTTCAGCCATGCAAACTGTCAGAAGCAACACAGAAAACAAATCGACGTAGCTCAGGACATTTGTAACCAAATTAAGTCAGGCAGCACTCGTATTGCGGGTATCATGGCTGAAAGCTTTATTCTTGAAGGCAATCAGCCAATGACTGACATCAATAACCTAACGTATGGTCAGTCTATTACAGATCCATGCCTAGGTTGGGAAGACACTGCTACAATGCTAGATATGCTGGCAAGCGCTGTTAAGTCCCGAAAGTCCCTATAACAAAATAATCAAGGAATCTTCATGCCATCGTTTGATATTGTTTCTGAAATCGATACGGTTGAACTACGTAACGCCGTTGATAACGCTAACCGTGAATTGTCTACTCGTTTCGATTTCCGCAACGTAAATGCGAGCTTTGAGCTAGTAGAAGAAAACGTAAAAATGTCTGCGGAAGGTGACTTCCAACTTAAGCAAATGCGCGACATTTTACGCGGCCACTTAGCGAAGCGTAACATTGACGCGAACGCAATGGATGCACAAGACCCAGACGTTACTGGTAAAAACTGGCACCAAACTCTGCTTTTCCGCCAAGGTATTGATACTCCAACGGCGAAAAAAGTAGTGAAACTTATCAAAGACGCAAAGTTAAAAGTACAAGCTTCTATTCAAGGCGACAAAGTACGTGTTACTGGTAAGAAACGCGACGACCTGCAAGCGACAATGGCAGCGATTCGTGAAGCAGAGATGGGTATCCCATTCCAGTTTAACAACTTCCGTGATTAATCAATCTGAGAAGTAAATAAAAACGCCAGCGCATAATCCGCTGGCGTTTTTTATTGGCTTTAGTGTAACGAACTACGTATCCACTTTAGCATTTGGCATTGCTAGATAACTAAGTCCTGTCCTTGCAGCAATACGAATTCGCTCGTTCCTTGTGGTATGAACACGCAAATTCGAAGCTTTTCAGCTTTAGCCTTGGCCAGCATATCCGAAAGCTCAGCAGCGCTCGAGAAAGCTCCTCTTTCTGCATCTCTTCGTATTAGTTCTAACACATTCGCTTCACATCGAGTTGAGTACAGAGCCAGCTCCGCTTGTTGCATATAGCGTACGGCTTTTATTGGCAACATCTCAACATCTTTCCCAACATGAACCCAAGTACAACTTCCCTTTTCATCTAAGGGTGTTGCCATGGTCGCTTGGTAAATTGCTTCTAACTCACGATTATCTCGCGCGTTTTCCACCTCGGGATTCGAGAAGAATTGCTCCCAAAACTTGCGGCGTAAATCGACACTAGGCAGCGCCTCTTTAATTGAGTTTCGCTTTGAGTTAGCAAAATCCGCCATCAACCCCATGTTTTGTGGCAGTATCGATTCAAGTTTTTCACGGATGTTTCGAATTAAAACTGGCGAAGCTCCACCACTAGAGATAGCGATTTGGATGCGGCCACGATTAATCATAGACGGCGTGATGAAATCACAATAAGGCTTATCATCCACAACGTTAACCAAGATGCCTAGCTCTTTGGCATCTTTGTACACTTGGTGATTTAGCTCAGGATTGTCTGTCGTCGCCCACACTTGAACAAAGTTTTTAGTGACAATGTCACTCGAATAGAAACGTTGTACCCAGCGCACTTGATGCTCAGAAGCAAGCTTAGACAGAAAATCAACCAACGTCGGAGAAACGATAGTCACATCCGCCCCAGCCTTTAGCAACGCTTCCACCTTTCGGCTTGCCACCTCACCGCCACCCACGACGAGAACGGGTTTATTAATTAAATCTAAGAACAGAGGAAAATATCGCATTTCAATCCATGATTACTCTAATTAGCTGTTGTAGACCATGCTACCAAAAATGGGGCAAGCTCATCACCCTGTTTCGGTATCACAAATAATTTTTGTTTGAATTTTTACTGAACTTCACCTTGCTCAGCTAATGACAGTTTTAATAACAACTTTTTATTCTTTTGTATTGTTCACTCTTCTATTGATTGTTCTGATGCACCAAATTGTCCATGAATTGCACTATTTACAAACAATTAACATTTAGTCATTCTAAATCTCAAGGCACTTTGTAAGTTCTCTCAAAACTTCATTTAAATTATATATTTGAGAATTAACAGATCCTTTCCTACGCTTATAACTGGTTGATCTATCGAATGCCGTTTCTTCGAAAATCAATCACGTAGGACGATAACTCTAACGAATTGGACACGTTATTTCAGGTCACTCCTGATTAAACATGGATCATACAGGAAGGATACAAATGGCAAATAAACTCACAGTTCTTGCTTCCGTCGTAGCGGCTTCTACTGCGATGATGGCAACATCAGCTCAAGCAGCAGACACTACTCTGGACAAAGTCACAAAACAAGGCTTTCTTACTTGTGGCGTAAGTACCGGTCTACCTGGTTTCTCTAACCCTAACTCAAAAGGCGAATGGGAAGGTATCGACGTAGAATATTGCCAAGCACTGGCTGCAGCCGTTCTTGGGGATAAAACGAAAGTTAAATATGTACCCCTAACCGCAAAAGAACGTTTCACTGCGCTTCAATCTGGTGAGATTGATGTGCTTTCCCGTAACACGACCTGGACTCTCCACCGTGACACTGCACTGGGCCTAAACTTCGTAGGTGTGAACTACTACGACGGTCAAGGCTTTATGGTGAAGAAGGAACTTGGTATATCAAGTGCTAAAGAGCTTGATGGTGCGTCGGTATGTGTTCAATCAGGTACAACAACCGAGCTAAACCTTGCAGATTATTTCCGCAACCAAGGCATGGCGTACAAACCAGTGGTATTCGACACAGCTGCGCAAACTTCGAAAGGTTTTGATGCGGGACGCTGTGACGTATTAACAACTGACCAATCTGGCCTTTATGCACTGCGTTTGAATTTGAAAGATCCGTCCTCTGCGGCCGTTCTTCCAGAAATCATCTCTAAAGAGCCACTAGGTCCAGTCGTTCGTCAAGGCGATGATCAATGGTTTAACATCGCTAAGTGGACATTGTCTGCGATGATTAACGCTGAAGAATACGGTATTAGTTCGAAGAATGCGGATGAAATGCTGAAGTCAACAGATCCAAACATCAAACGTATCCTCGGTGTTGATGGCCCTAAAGGCAAAGGTTTGGGTATTCGTGACGATTGGGGCTACCAAGTTATCAAACAAGTTGGTAATTATGGTGAAAGCTTCGAACGTACAGTCGGTACTGGTTCGCCGTTAGAAATCTCTCGTGGCGTTAATGCGCTATGGAATGCAGGCGGCTTTATGTACGCGCCACCAATCCGATAGAAAGAGTTAATCAGGGCGGTTCATGCCGCCCTTTTTCTTGATTATATCTCACTGTATGAGTAAGGATCGCTCATTGGATGGCGAAAGCGCTCGCTTGGTGGAACGGCTTTAAAGGTTCGTACGTCACCAGACATGGAGCGTTATTCTTTAGCCAGCAAGGACGAAACTTCTTTATACAGGCCGATATCTATAACTAAGGTTTGAGGTTATCGCTGTATGAAACCGACACAAGATGCATCGCCAAGTACGATGTCCAAACCAAGCGGAAGCAAGAGCCTGATTTATAATCCTGCCTTTCGTTCTGCTATTTTCCAGATCATTGCCATTGCTGCACTGGTATTTTTCTTTTACACGATTGTAAACAACGCTCTCAATAACTTAGATGCTCGTGGTATTGCAACGGGCTTCGGTTTTCTGAATCAAGAAGCCGGGTTTGGTATTGGGTTAACATTAATTGAATACGATGAAACGTACTCTTACGGTAGAACATTTATCATCGGCCTTCTTAATACGGCGTTAGTCTCCGTATTAGGTATTATTCTGGCTACTGTGATTGGCTTTACCATGGGGGTTGCCCGCCTTTCTTCTAACTGGTTAGTTAGTCGTTTAGCGGCAGTTTATATCGAAACTTTCCGAAATATCCCCCTTCTTCTGCAAATATTCTTCTGGTATTTCGCTGTTCTTCAAGCATTACCCTCACCACGCCAAAGCTTAAGTCTTGGTGAAGCTATTTTCCTGAACGTTCGTGGCTTATATTTCCCTGCACCGACTATGGAACCTGGCAGTAGCTACGTTATTGCCGCGTTAATCTTCGGGGTAATCGCAAGCTTATTAATTAATGTATGGGCGAATAATAAGCAACGTCTCACTGGGCAACAAACCCCAATGGGAAGAATAGTTTTGGGTTTAGTTGTTGGCCTTCCATTGGTTGTGTACTTCCTTGCTGGTATGCCAATTTCACTGAATTATCCTGAACTAAAAGGGTTTAACTTCCGAGGTGGTATTAGCATTATTCCTGAATTGGCTGCGCTACTTTTGGCATTGAGTGTTTATACAGCTTCTTTCATTGCTGAGATTGTGCGCTCTGGTATTAATGCGGTTAGCCATGGTCAAACCGAAGCAGCGATGTCGTTAGGCTTACCACGCTCGAAAACTTTAAAGCTTGTTGTCATTCCTCAAGCGTTACGAATTATTATTCCACCTTTAACCAGTCAATATCTCAACCTCACCAAAAACTCATCGTTAGCGATGGCGATTGGTTATCCAGATCTTGTCTCTGTGTTTGCTGGTACTACCCTGAACCAAACGGGACAAGCGATTGAGATCATTGCGATGACGATGGGCGTGTACTTGACATTAAGTCTGATTACGTCTGCATTAATGAACTTGTATAACCGTAAAGTCGCGCTGGTGGAGAGATAATATGAGTACTCATCAATTTCAACCGGATCTCCCACCACCCGCCAATACTGTAGGCTTCGTTGGTTGGATGCGGAAAAATCTATTTAATGGCCCTGTCAATTCCATTGTTACTGTCATTCTTGCGTATATTGTCGTAACTGCAATATGGTATATCGTGGATTGGGCGTTTATTAACGCAGACTGGATTGGCTCAACGCGTGACGACTGTAGCAGAGATGGTGCTTGCTGGGTATTTATCAGCGTGCGCTGGGATCAGTTCATGTATGGTTTTTATCCAGAGTCCGAACTATGGCGCCCTCGCCTGTTCTATATCACATTAGCCATATTTACTGTTTTACTCGCGTATGAGAAGACACCGAAACGGATGTGGATTTGGCTTTTCTTCGTAAACATCTACCCATTCATCATCGCTGGACTTTTATACGGTGGTGTCTTTGGACTAGAAGTGGTCGATACACACAAGTGGGGTGGACTACTCGTTACGCTCATTATTGCGTTAGTTGGTATCGTAGTTTCACTACCAATTGGTGTGGTACTTGCGCTTGGTAGACGTTCAGAGATGCCGATCATTCGCAGCATTTGTACCGTCTACATTGAAGTTTGGCGTGGCGTTCCTCTGATTACAGTTTTGTTCATGGCTTCGGTTATGCTTCCATTGTTTATGTCTGAAGGCTCAGAGACAGATAAACTGATTCGCGCCCTTATAGGTGTGGTTATGTTTGCCTCCGCTTACATGGCAGAAGTGGTACGCGGTGGTCTACAAGCCATTCCGAAAGGTCAATATGAAGCCGCTGATGCGCTTGGGTTAAGTTACTGGAAAAAGACTGGGCTGATTATCTTGCCACAGGCGCTAAAGATTACTATTCCTTCTATCGTGAACACCTTCATCGGTTTGTTTAAAGACACCAGTTTAGTACTCATCATTGGTATGTTTGACGTACTCGGTATAGGGCAAGCAGCAAACACCGACCCTGAATGGTTAGGCTTTGCTACAGAAAGTTATGTATTTGTCGCGTTAGTGTTTTGGGTATTTTGTTTTGGCATGTCACGCTATTCGATATGGCTTGAAAACAAACTTCATACCGGTCACAAACGATAACTCATCAAGATCAAGGACGTATTATGACGCAACAACAAGATTACATGATCCAATTGAAGGACATGAATAAATGGTATGGTGAGTTTCACGTACTAAAAAATATTAACCTCGACGTTAAGCGCGGCGAGAAAATCGTTATCTGTGGCCCATCTGGGTCGGGAAAATCAACGATGATTCGCTGTATTAACCGCCTTGAAGAGCACCAAGCAGGCAGCATTTACGTCTCTGGTACGGAATTAACTGAAGACTTAAAGAACATTGAAGCAGTACGCCGAGAAGTGGGCATGTGCTTTCAACACTTTAATCTCTTCCCTCATTTAACCGTACTGGAAAACTGTACGCTCGCGCCTATCTGGGTGAAGAAGATGCCAAAAGATGAGGCAGAAGCAGTTGCGATGAAATATCTGGAACGTGTTAAAATTCCAGACCAAGCGGAGAAGTATCCCGGTCAGTTGTCTGGTGGTCAGCAACAACGCGTGGCGATTGCTCGCTCTTTGTGTATGAACCCTAAAGTCATGCTTTTTGATGAGCCAACATCTGCACTCGACCCGGAAATGGTTCGCGAAGTACTGGATGTAATGGTCGAACTCGCCGAGGAAGGCATGACTATGCTATGTGTGACACATGAAATGGGCTTTGCTAAAGAGGTTGCCGATCGCGTGATATTCATGGACGCAGGAGAGATCATCGAAGAAAACAACCCTGTTGATTTCTTCGAAAATCCTCAATCGGATAGGACCCAAAATTTCCTAGCGCAAATCTTACACCACTAAGATTTAGCCGAATCGACATAAAAAAGCACTGGTTTCTATGAAGCCAGTGCTTTTTGTTACTAAATTCAAAAATCTGTGTAAGAATCAACATAGCTATGCTAGGCAGTAATATTGTGTTACAAGTTGCCAAATACATAACATCTTATTTCTATTATTATTTTATCTAAGTTACGTATGGTTAGGGCTTGATTTTTTGAACTTTCAATCCCATAAATGTACTTAAAAGAAAGTCTCTTATCGAGGAAGATTATGAACAGTCCAATGTTTACCCGCACTTCAACTCAAGAAAGTGCTCTACAAACGAACAAAGTATTGCGTAATACTTACGCTCTACTTTCAATGACACTTTTATGGTCGGCAGTCGTTGCTGGCGTTGCAATGGCATTTAACCTTCCACATCCAGGTATCATCCTAATGCTGGTTGGTTTCTACGGCCTATTATTCTTAACAGAGAAAAACCGTAACAACAGTCTTGGCCTTGTGTTTACGTTCCTATTTACTGGCTTCTTAGGTTACACCGTTGGCCCTATTCTAAACATGTACATTGGTGCAGGCATGGGCGATATCGTATTAACCGCACTCGGTGGTACGGCACTATCTTTCATGGCAGCATCGGCATACGCACTAACAACGAAACGTGACCTATCGATGATGGGTGGCTTAATGCTATCACTATTTGTTGTGCTGGTTGTGGGCATGATTGCAAGCTTCTTTATTCAATCAACCCTCTTACACTTGGCGTTGAGCAGCTTGTTTATCATTTTCTCTACTATGGCGATCCTGATGACAACACAAAGCATTATTCGTGGCGGTGAAACAAACTACATCTCTGCGACAGTAACTTTGTATGTATCAATCTACAACATCTTCATCAGCCTACTAAGCATTCTAGGTATTATGAACGACGATTAATCGTTTCTCGTTAAGTAGAATAAAAAAGCCCGAAGGTAATTCCTTCGGGCTTTTTCTTTGTGTGCAATTCAGTGTATTACGCCTGCTCTACTGACAACTCGATAACTTCGTCAGCTTCTGGATTTTCTCTAAAGCGTCTCACTTTGATCGTTTCCTCTCCTAACATGATTTGCTTGGCGATTCGGTGCATACCGTCAAAAACACGATAGTCACTGGTTAAGATTACCGGATACGACAAATCAGCATTGTTGATTCGTCGGCAATGTTTTGCAATTTCACGGCAGGTTGGCTGTGGCCCTTCATGACTAAACCAAGTCACTTCATTTGGGCCTTTTATATCATCAATCGCAATTTCTTCTACAGGTAAGGATTCTGCAAGTTGCCAAATTCGCTCGATGGACCAAGTGGATTTTACATTGTCATTAATCTCAATGTAACGTTGTTTCGACATGACTAACTCCTTGTCATCATTGTTGTTTCTAACCTGAATACAGGCTTTTCATCAATCAAAGAGAATATCGGTCTATGAAAACAAACACAACGTTGTCAGCTATTCATTCACCCATAAAATCCCATAATCAGACAAGTAGCCAAGAAAAAACCAAAACAAAAATGAATAAGCCTGGATATCCATGCAATTTCGTTGGTACTCACACCGTAAAATTTCTAACAAACTGAATAGTTTCTTATTTATTTGAATAAAAGAGCATTTATATCAAAGTGCCTAGCTCAGTCAAAAACACTCACCATTTTGTACGCTTTTGCTTCGCTCGATACGACTTCGAGATTCTTTTGTTGAGAACATTCTCGGCTGTCGCTAATCTATAAACATCCATGTTTACTTAACGGATAAAACGTTATGTTCGTTTACAACGGCAAAGAAATTGAAACGGATGCTCAAGGCTACTTATTGGATCATACTCAATGGGAAGAAGGTATGATTGAGCTTTTAGCAAAAGAAGAAGACATCGAGCTTACGGATACTCATTTGGAAGTTGTGCATTTTGTGCGAGACTTTTATGAAGAGTTTAATACCTCCCCTGCAGTGCGTATGCTTGTGAAAGCGATGGAAAAAGCGCACGGCCCAGAAAAAGGTAACAGTAAGTATCTATTCAAGCTGTTTAAAAAGGGGCCAGCCAAACAAGCAACCAAATTAGCCGGCCTACCAAAGCCAGCTAAATGCTTGTAGATTCATAAAATTTTAAAACCGCGTAACGGCTTATACGACGCAGGTTCCTGCATCACATGCTCTACTGTTGCCGTTCGCGGTCCTTCTTGTAACCATTCCGAAAACGCAACTATTTGCGCGTCTGTTCCACACGCCATCACTTCAACATCGCCATTGTTTAGGTTCTTCGCATAACCTGTTAACCCTAGCTTCAATCCTTGATGGGAAGTATGGTAACGAAAGCCGACGCCTTGAACGTGACCTTTTACTATAAATCTCTCACACTTTACGTTCATCTTTGTACCGCTTCTTTTTACTGAGTGATATATTCTTTTCGTCTATTCACCCCACTAAGGATAGTGGGTTTTTGCACGGTTATTATAATTATGAAAGAAATTCCATTCCGCTGGATTGATAAGTATCTCATTCACTTAAAGATTCAAGAAAAGTTCTATTTGCTCTTCGTTCTCCCTCTTCTTGCTTTAGTCATTCTCACTCTCGTCCTTAATAGCGCGGCTAATACACTGATCTCAAGTATGTACCAAGAAGAGCTCATGCTTATGAAAGGTCTGATAGAGGCAGGCAACCTTTCTCAATCTCAAGTAGCAAGCCTCATCGCTGGTTCAGAAACCGTTTCTATTGGCTCTGGTTCGCAATCCGTGTCTGTTTTAAATGGTACGTACAGTTTGGTTGCGAACCATGAACTTTCTTTATGGGCTGCCCTATCAACGACTCAAGTAAGCATTATCTGTGTGAGCTTGTTTATTCTCGCTCTTGGCGTTTACTACATCATGACGTTTATTGGCGGCGCGATGTTCACGATGAACAAAGCATTAAACACTCTTGCGGGTGGCGACTTAACTGCGAGAATGAACTTCTTCCCTGTTCGCGACGAGTTTAGTGAAATTGCTATTACGATAGACAAAGTTGCAGAACGAGAGCAACAAATGGTGCTGTCGATTCAAGAGTCTGTGGCGTTAATGCAACAAATTAGCTCAGACCTGAATCAATCGATTCATCACAGTTCAGATATTTCAGCGACTCAGCAGGAACACCTCAACTCTCTTGCGAGTGCAACTGAACAGATGGCATCAACGATTCGAGAAGTCGCGACACTAGCTCACGATTCAAGCACGCAAACCGATGATGCGCGAAACGTGGCTCAGTCTGGACAAGTGAAAGTTGAGAATACGCTTCACTCGATTTCGAACCTTTCTAATGAGATTCAATCTGCGTCTCAAGCCGTTGCCGAGTTAGATGCCAATGCAGCACAAATTGATGAAGTCGTGACAACCATCAATGGGATCTCCGAGCAAACCAACCTACTTGCTCTGAACGCGGCTATTGAAGCTGCACGTGCTGGAGAACAAGGTCGTGGATTTGCGGTCGTTGCGGATGAGGTTCGCGCTCTTGCGGGACGCACTCAGCAAGCGACAGTTGAAATCCAAACGATGATTGAATCGTTACAGCGTAACAGCCAGTCGCTTACTAAGCTGATGGAAGTGACAGTTAATAATGCAAATGAGGGACAAAACCTCATGACGGAAGTGAATCACGAAATCGGCTCTTTGGCAGATAAAAATCAAACTATCTCCGACAGTAGCATTCAAATTGCAACAGCAGCTGAAGAGCAAGGTGTAGTCGCGGACAATATCGCCTCAAGCGTTGAAGAGATTCGAGTTCAAGCAGATAACGTGTGCAATATGATAAGCACGACTTCACAAAACGTTGATCAACTGCGTAAGCAAAGCGACACCATGGAAGCACTACTTACTGGACTTAAAGCATAGCAACGGAATCTGTTACAGCAAATTCAAATAAAAGGGTCACTTTAGTGACCTTTTTTGTATTTAAAAGTCACTACAATGTACTGGATTGCCGAGGGATATTGCTTTTACCATTCACATCCCGGACAATACGCCCCTTTCAAAATTCAACAAGAGCTAATGAAATGACAGCTGCTATCTATTTGGTTAAAGGTCGTGAGAAATCGGTCAAGCGCAAGCACCCTTGGATCTTCTCTCGAGGCATCAACAAAGTTGAGGGCGAACCTGCTCTTGGCGAAACGGTTGATGTATTCACTCACGACGGTAAATGGCTAGCTAAGGCGGCATATTCGCCAGCTTCACAAATTCGTGCTCGTATTTGGAGTTTTGATAAAGAAGAAATCGACACCGCGTTTTTCGTTAAACGACTTAAAGACGCACAACTTCTTCGTGAAGACATTATCGAACGTGATGGCCTTACGGGTTATCGCCTTATCGCAGCAGAGTCTGACGGCTTACCAGGCGTTACGATCGACCGTTACCAAAATTTCTTTGTGTGCCAACTTCTCAGTGCTGGCGCAGAACACAATAAGCAGGCTATTGTTGACGCTCTGGTTGAGTGCTTCCCTGATTGTAATGTGTACGAGCGCTCTGACGTGGCCGTTCGTAAAAAAGAAGGTTTAAAAGAGATCACGGGCGTCTTGCACGGCGAAGAGCCACCTCAATCGGTCGTCATCGAAGAAAATGGCGTAAAGATTAGTGTAGATATCGTTGGCGGACACAAAACAGGTTTCTACCTAGATCAACGTGATAGTCGCCAGCAAGCGATGAAATATATGAAAGGCAAAGAAGTTCTTAACTGCTTCTCTTACACAGGTGGCTTCGGACTTTACGCTCTAAAAGGTGATGCAAAGCGTGTGATTAACGCTGACGTGTCGCAACCTGCTTTAGATACCGCAAAATTCAACGCAGAGCTAAACGATTTTGATATTTCGAAGAAGCGTGCCGTGTTCCTAAATGCAGACGTGTTTAAGCTGCTTCGTGAGTATCGTGATCAAGGAACTCAGTTCGATGTTGTGATCATGGACCCACCGAAGTTCGCAGAGAGCAAAGCACAACTAAACGGCGCATGTCGTGGTTACAAAGACATCAACATGCTAGCAATGCAAATTCTAAAACCGGGCGGCACGCTACTGACCTACTCTTGCTCTGGCTTGATGGATCAAGTTCTGTTCCAGAAAATCATCGCTGATGCAGCCGTAGACGCTAACCGCCAAGTAAAGTTTGTGGAGCGTTTTGAGCAAGCCGCTGACCACCCAACCGATACAGCATATCCAGAAGGTTTCTACTTAAAAGGTTTTGCATGTAAAGTGCTTTAATTATTGCCTGAACTTACTGTATTACTAAATGAAAAACGGAGCTTTCGCTCCGTTTTTCATTTTGAATCATTTACTCTCGTAATTGTTCAAGATTAGAAATCAAACTATTGGCAATATCAGAAGCAGAAGCTCCGTCAAAATTAACCTCCAACTGTTGTCCATCTTTATTTATGGTCAGAGTTGAGTTACCTCCACTTTCAGTCACCGCCACCGTGATATCATCCACGCTTCCGTGATAATCGCCAGAGCCGAGATCATCAAGTAATGTGGAAATATCAGTACCACTCATATCATCAAATACATCGGTAAAATCGAGCTGATCCCCGTCACTGAAATCCGTCACGGTGTCAGTTGCGGATTGCATATCTGTCCACTTGAAGATGTCATCACCTCCGCCACCAGTCAAAATATCATTACCTAGACCACCAATTAGAATATCATTACCATCGGTGCCTACAAGAACATCATCTTGGTCTGTTCCCATGATGATATTAGGCTCTTGCTGTAACGAAGCAGTCTGTGTACCGAAAGCGGTCACTGTTTCAAAAGAGACATTGTTAAAATCAATATCAACGGTTGCAGTGGTATCGCTTTCTAAACCATCTGAGTCAATCGCTTTGTAATCAAACGAGTCGTTTACATTATTAAAACTTGTAATCTGAGTACCAACTAGAGTAAAGCTGGCTTTATCACTTGAACTGTCTGTTTCAGGGAACAAGCGAATCTCATCAAAACTGCCATTACTTAGCGATACGTCAGCGTAACCTTCTTGATTACCAGTAAATACGATGTCACTGGTGTGTATGGTTTGTATATCAACAAGAGTATCGCCCATATAAAAGTATGCTTGAATCCAAGCGCCGCCACTGTTAAACCTATCATTCAAGCTTGCTAGGTTTAACCTTGCTTCTTTAGCTTCAAGCCCTTCATCTAATTCAATGGCAATGAACTCACTCGTACTAATTTCATCCCCTTGGCCAGTTTCGCCCGGTGACACTACAACTAAACCTACCTGCTGAGCGGCAAAGTCAACCTTGATTTGAGCATTATTGATAAAGTCACCATTACCATCAATGGTTCCTCCAAAGAAACTTAAACCGTTAACATCGACTGAATCGGCAATGAAGTCTTTAGAAAATTCATCGAGTAAATCTTGGGAATCAAAGCTTTGCTCATCAAAGAAATCTTCCGTTAGTGCATATCTGACTTCCGTAGTTTCTGGAATCACATCACCAATGTCCAATATGACTTCATTGTTCTGATCATCCAAGTAATAGAGATAGCCATAGTCTGGAAGCGTCGTGACACAGATGCTCGTTTCTTTATCATCTTGAAGATCAAAGTCATCTTCAAAGTCTTGCGCATGTGGTGCAAAGTCAATTAAAGCGTCTCCTCCCACACTAAGGTCAACCGAAATGCCAAAGTCTTCTACTGTCGGAGGTGTATTGTCATCATCAATAATAGTACCAAGGCCTGACGCTGCAGGTGATTGCCCTTGAATCGAACCAGTTAAAACAAAGTTTTCTGAAGATTCATAAATCTGGTCTTCAACAGTGTTTACCGTAACACTAAAGTTAGTATCACTCGCAGGTACCGAGACATCAAACGTTCCATCAGGGTTTACCGCAATAACTTCCGTCGTGTTATCAGCATAAGTAATGGTCACACTCGTAGCGTTAAAATCATCTCCAGCGACAGCGGTACCGTCTAAGAGAGACATACTAACCATAATCGCAACCGCACTTGCATTACTCAGTGTAACGTTAAATTTCGCATCGTTACCTTCCACCACTTGAATATCCGTAATTTCAGTGACAGTTGGTATGTCTGCATCATCGTTAATCGTTACGGTACCGACAGCAGCAGTTGTTTGCACAGCTGTGGCACCGGATAATGTAAAGTTCTCATCACCCTCATAAATATCATCGTTTAACGTCACCATAGTAACGCTAAATGTTGTGTCTAACGCTGGTACAATGACATCAAACGTACCATCTGGGTTCACTGAAATAACGTCGGTACTACTATCAGCGTAGGTAACGGTTACTGTCGCATTTGTATAATCCGAACCTCCTTCAGCAGTCCCATTTGCTAATGTCATATTAACAATGGTGTTTGTGGTACTTCCATTGCTTAAAGTCACTTCAAGCGTTGCCAGCTCACCTTCACTAACTATGGCATCCGTAATCGCTGCTACGGTCGGGCGGTCATCATCAGGATCTGGTCCTGGGCCACTACCATCATCAACAATAGTACCGGTACCAATCACAGAACCAACTTGGTTATCGGTGTTACCTGATAACGTAAAGGTTTCAGGTCCTTCGAATAAGTCATCATCTGTTGTACTTACAGAAACACTATAAGTCGTATCATTTGCGGGCACATCGACAATAAAGCTGCCATCTGGATTTACAGTAACGACTTCTATGCCGCCACTCTCATAAGTAATTGTTACTGAAGTATCGGTGTAATCCACACCGCCTTCTGCTGATCCGTCAGTCAGCATCATATTGACAGTGGTGTTGGTGGTGCTTTCATTACTCAACGTTACATCTAGTGTTGCAATATCACCTTCGTTTACCGTTGTAGAGGTAATCGCTGCCACTGTTGGGCGATCGTCATCTGGATCAGGTCCTGGCCCCGAACCATCATCAAGAAGAGTCCCTGTACCCATTGCGAATGTAATTTGAGTGGCAGTTTTACCCGAGAGTGTTAAAGTCTCTGCGCCTTCGAATAGGTCATCATCAATAGTATTGACTGTGACGCTGAATGAGACGTCGTTCGCGGGAACTGAAACATCAAATGTTCCGTTTGCGTTGACAGTAATGACATCTGTTGAGTTATCCGCATAGGTAACTGTAACCGATGTATTGATGTAGTCTATGCCCGCCTCTGCGCTACCATCAGCGAGCACCATATTGACCAAACTTTCACTATCACTAGGGTTACTTAAAGTAACATCAAAAATGATAGGTTCACCTTCATTAACCACTTCACTAGAAATAGAGGCAACGCTGACTGTATCGTTATCAAGAATCGTTACCGTGCCTATAACCGGAGTTGTTTGTATCTCGGTCTGTCCAATTAATGTGAAATTTTCATCGCTTTCGAACAGCTCATCGTCGGTGGTACTTATCACAACGTCAAAGGTCATATCACCAGCTGGTACGGACACATTAAATGTACCATCAGGGTTCACAGGGATAACGTCTGATGAACTATCTGCATAGGTAACAGTAACAGACGATTTGGTGTAATCTACCCCTCCCTCTGCTGTGCCATCATTAAGTGTCAGATTAACGAGAGTATCCGTAGTGCTTAGGTTACTCAAAGTGACAACCAACGTAGCAGACTCACCTTCGTTTACGGTTGTATCACTAATTGCCGCAACAACCGGACGGTCATCATCCGGATCGGGTCCAGGGCCACTGCCATCATCCACAATCGTTGCTGTACCCGTATCGCTGCCTTGTACTGCGCCAATGCCAGTCACCGTCACACTGAAATCTTCAGGGCCTTCATAAACAGCGTCATCAATGGAAGCGATACGCACATCAAATTCGGTTTGCCCGGCTGGCACCGTCACCACGCCATCATTTGGCACTGCAACCCAACCACTTCCCGTGTTGTATTCTAAGGTACCTAAGTCACCGGCTTCGGTATCGCCGAGATTAAGACCCAGTTCCACCTGCGTTTCCGCTTCAGACGCGTTCGATAAGGTGACTTTGAAGTTCGCTGTCTCACCTTCATTAATGGTGCCAGCATCTGTAATAGTCACGCTTGGGCGGTCATCATCGGGATCAGGACCCGGACCACTGCCGTCGTCCACTATCGTTGCCGTACCCGTATCGCTGCCTTGCACCGCGCCAATGCCAGTTACTGTCACACTGAAATCTTCAGGGCCTTCATAAACAGCGTCATCAATGGAAGCAATACGCACATCAAATTCGGTTTGCTCGGCTGGCACGGTCACCACGCCATCATTTGGTACTGCAACCCAACCACTTCCCGTGTTGTATTCTAAGGTACCTAAGTCACCGGCTTCAGTGTCACCCAAGTTGAGACCTAGCTCGACTTGAACAGTGGACTCGGAGGCATTCGACAGCGTCACTTTGAAGTTCGCCGTATCACCCTCATTAATCGTGCCAGCGTCAGTGATGGTCACATTCGGGCGGTCATCATCCGGATCGGGACCAGGGCCACTGCCGTCGTCCACTATCGTTGCTGTACCCGTATCGCTGCCTTGTACCGCCCCAATGCCAGTCACCGTCACACTGAACTCTTCAGGGCCTTCATAAACGGTGTCATCAATGGAAGCGATACGCACATCAAATTCGGTTTGCTCGGCTGGCACGGTCACCACGCCATCATTTGGTACTGCAACCCAACCGCTTCCGGTGTTGTATTCTAAGGTACCTAAGTCACCGGATTCGGTATCGCCGAGATTAAGACCCAACTCCACTTGCGTTTCCGCTTCAGACGCGTTCGACAGCGTCACTTTGAAGTTAGCTGTTTCACCTTCATTAATGATGCCAGCGTCAGAGATGGTCACATTCGGACGGTCATCATCCGGATCGGGGTCAGGACCACTGCCGTCATCCACTATCGTTGCCGTACCCGTATCACTGCCTTGTATTGCGCCAATGCCAGTCACGGTCACACTGAAGTCTTCAGGGCCTTCATAAACGGAGTCATCAATGGAAGCGATGCGCACATCAAATTCGGTTTGCCCGGCTGGCACCGTCACCACGCCATCGTTTGGCACTGCAACCCAACCACTTCCGGTGTTGTATTCTAAGGTACCTAAGTCACCAGCTTCGGTATCGCCGAGATTAAGACCCAGTTCCACCTGCGTTTCCGCTTCAGACGCGTTCGATAAGGTGACTTTGAAGTTCGCCGTATCCCCCTCATTGATGGTGCCAGCGTCTGAAATAGTCACGCTTGGACGATCATCATCCGGATCAGGGCCCGGACCCGTGCCGTCATCCACTATCGTCGCCGTACCCGTATCACTGCCTTGTACTGCCCCAATGCCAGTTACTGTCACACTGAAATCTTCAGGGCCTTCATAAACGGCATCATCAATAGAAGCAATGCGCACATCAAACTCGGTTTGCCCTGCTGGCGCGGTCACCACGCCATCATTTGGTACTGCAACCCAACCGCTTCCCGTGTTGTATTCTAAGGTACCTAAGTCACCAGCTTCAGTGTCACCCGAGTTGAGGCCTAGCTCGACTTGAACAGTGGACTCGGAGGCATTCGATAGCGTCACTTTGAAGTTCGCCGTATCACCTTCATTAATAATGCCAGCATCGGTCATAGTCACGCTTGGGCGGTCATCATCGGGATCAGGTCCTGGACCACTACCGTCGTCCACTATCGTTGCCGTACCTGTATCGCTGCCTTGTACTGCGCCAATGCCAGTCACCGTCACACTGAAATCTTCAGGGCCTTCATAAACAGCGTCATCAATGGAAGCGATACGCACATCAAATTCGGTTTGCTCGGCTGGCACCGTCACCACACCATCGTTTGGCACTGCAGCCCAACCACTTCCCGTGTTGTATTCTAAGGTACCTAAGTCACCGGCTTCGGTATCGCCGAGATTAAGACCCAACTCCACTTGCGTTTCCGCTTCAGACGCGTTCGATAAAGTGACTTTGAAGTTCGCAGTCTCACCCTCATTAATGGTGCCAGCATCCGTAATAGTCACACTTGGGCGGTCATCGTCCGGATCAGGGCCCGGACCACTGCCGTCATCCACTATCGTCGCCGTACCGGTATCGCTGCCTTGTACCGCACCAATGCCAGTCACCGTCACACTGAAATCTTCAGGGCCTTCATAAACGGCGTCATCAATAGAAGCGATACGCACATCAAATTCGGTTTGCCCGGCTGGCACTGTCACCACACCATCATTTGGCACTGCAACCCAACCACTTCCCGTGTTGTATTCTAAGGTGTCCAAGTCACCGGCTTCGGTATCGCCGAGATTAAGACCCAACTCTACTTGCGTTTCTGCTTCAGAGGCGTTCGATAAGGTGACTTTGAAGTTCGCAGTCTCACCCTCATTAATGGTGCCAGCATCGGTAATAGTCACACTTGGACGGTCATCATCCGGATCAGGGCCCGGACCACTGCCGTCATCCACTATCGTCGCCGTACCGGTATCGCTGCCTTGTACCGCCCCAATGCCAGTTACCGTCACACTGAAATCTTCAGGGCCTTCATAAACGGTGTCATCAATGGAAGCGATACGCACATCAAATTCGGTTTGCCCGGCTGGCACCGTTACCACGCCATCGTTTGGCACTGTGACCCAACCGCTTCCCGTGTTGTATTCTAAGAGACCTAAGTCACCGGCTTCGGTGTCACCTAAGTTGAGAGTCAGTTCAACCTCAACATCTATAGCTGATGGATTAGATAACGACACTTTAAAGCTAGCCGTTTCACCCTCATTAACTATCCCTGCATCGCTCATCGTTACCGTTGGGCGATCATCATCAGGACTTAAACCTGGCCCACTACCATCATCAACAATGGTTGCCACCCCGGTTGCAGGTGTATTTTGTTCTTCTGTTGTGCCAGAAAGCGTAAACGTTTCTGGGCCTTCGAATATAGAGTCATCTATAGAGTCGAGAGAAACCGTAAACCCGCTTTCACCTAATGGGACCGAGACTGTAAAAGTACCGTTATCATCAACCAAGATTTCTTCCGTTGTACCATCAGAAAATGTTATGAGAACACGCTCATTAACGTAGTCACTTCCGCTCTCGTCAGTTGAACCGCCAGTTGCGGTGCCATCAAGTAGCGACAAAGTGACATCAGTATTGTCCTCTGTTGCTTGGTTTAAAGTAATATCGAATACAACCTGATCACCTTCGTTGATAGTCGGACTGGATATTTCCTGAACAATTATCGTTGCAGGAATGGGGGTTGCTGTTGGTTCTGGTGGTTGTATTTGGAGAATATCGAGTAGCGTCTCTACCTGAGTACTTGAAAATCCTGTTCCGTCAGTTCCCACTGTCTCAAAATTGGTACTGGCGAGTAATTCAGCACCTGTGCGATCTATAGCTCCCGTATTCTGTGGGCTAGACCCGTTTCCTTCACCTGCAGCAGGTTCAAACTCTTCACCCAGCTCAGTCGGGTCTTCCCCACTCGCAATTGCTTCAATTAACGCAGTGATATCATCAGTTACATTTATCGAACTTCCTTGTGGTGTCACCTGCTCGATAACAAGTTCAGAAGTATCTGATACTTCATCGATTATTAACTCTCCTGGTTGAGGTAGTTGACCCTGACCTAAAGTCCTAATCTCCCCGTCCAACCCGATAACGACAATGTTGCCCGCCAATGAGCTAAAAGTTACACGTTCCATATCTACCTCGCCCCACTTCAAACCAAGTCAAAAGTTTGTCACCCCTACATTTACGTCTATAGTTTAGTCAAAATCATCATATTTTCGTTGTATGTGTAGCTTGTAGGACGTTTGATAACTCTAGGGGCAGAGTTACAAAAAAGCGCAGAGTGACACAGGCAGTGAAACGCTATGATATTAAGAATTCAAGCTTTTCTCCGAGCTAAACTTGCCATGTTGCTAAGCAACATTCGACATATGTGCTAAGGTTTTAAAAGGCGAAATCTTGGATTTTTGAAACAAAAGCTTTGTTTTAACAGTAGGTTGATAAATCCCTTACTCAAGCACTGTTATTTATGATGTTTCGTCTCAGTTATGAGATGAAATAGCAAAAAGCAACACGAATTTTTAGGAGAAATACCGTGAAATGGAACCGACTAAATATTGCTTGCTGCTGTAGTTTAATGGTGTCTATACCCGTTTTCGGTCAAACTTTAGAGCAAGCCGTGGCATTGACGTTAAAAAACAACCCTGACATTAAGAGTGCATTTAATGAATTTACGAGCCGAAAATACGTAAATGAAGCATCTTCGGGTGCTTACTTGCCCTCTATTGATCTAGATGCGGGTATTGGGTATGAAGGATTAGACCCTTCTGACGAGGTGGGACGTGGAGATACAGATTACACTCGAAAAGAAGCATCGGTGACACTAACCCAACTTATCTGGGACGGCAGTGCGACTCTTAATGATATCGACCGAACTGCAGCGGATGCTGAATCAGTAAGATTTCAACTTTTGGCCGACGCATCGGATAAAGCACTTGAAGTCACCAAAGTGTATCTAGACGCTGTAAAAGCTTACGAAATACTCAAGCTGTCTGAAAACAACCTGGCTGTTCACAAAGATATCTACGATGACATTAAAAAACGAGTCAACTCGGGTATCGGCTCTACCGCTGACTTAACGCAAGTAGAAGCACGTTTGGCAAAAGCACACGGCAACTTAGCCGCTGCTCAAAATAACCTGTATGACTCTCACACGATGTTCACTCGTTTAGTCGGTCAAACACCGCAAGGGCTAATCTTTCCGAGAGCGGACCAAAACTTTATTCCGTACACAGTTGATGAAGCGGTAGGCTTGGCATTTGAACTGCATCCCGTTATTCAAGTGGCGCTCGCAGACGTAGACTCGGCTAAGTTTCAATACAAACAGTCTAAAGGTGTTAACTACCCAACCATTTCCATTGAAGCTTCGCAAACATGGCGTGACGACGCTGATGGTTTAAAAGGTCGCAGTGATGAGACACTTGCCATGCTGCGTCTACGCTACAACCTGTTTAATGGCGGCAGTGATGCAGCGAACTCAGAAAACTTCGCCTACCAGCTAAATAAAGCAAAAGACTTGCGTGAAGGTGCCTATCGCAATGTTGAAGAAGGGTTAAGACTTTCTTGGAGTGCGCTTGATTTAACATTACAACAAAAAGAGTTTCTGTCAGATCATGTTGACTCTGCGTCTGAGACAGTAATTGCTTACGAGAAGCAATATCGCATCGGTAAACGGACACTGCTTGATCTATTGAACACTGAAAACGAGCTCTTTGAGGCGCGTAAAGACTACTTAGATTCTAAATACGCAGAGCAGTACGCCAAATATCGAGTGATGAACGCAACAGGTCAACTGTTGAGTGCATTAAGGGTCGAAATGCCTAAAGAATGGCTAGAAGAAGTGGAGTATTAATTATGAAACACATAACTCTTATTGCACTCTCATTGATGATTTCGGCATGCAGTTCATCCGATAAAGGCGATGAGTATGATTACATCGATACGCCAATTGCCGATCAGTGGGCTGATCATATAGATGATGACTCAGACGGTGTTATTAACGAGCGCGATTTGTGTCCGGGTACCCCTTTAGGTGCCGAGATAGATAACGATGGTTGCGGCTCGTATGTAGACTCCTCACAAGAAATGCAAATTCGAGTCCTATTTGCGAACGATTCCGATGTTATAAACCCTATCTTTACGCAACAAATTCGTGAGCTGTCCGATTTCTTGAAAGAGTACCCAAATACGTCTATCGAGATTCAGGGCTATGCTAGTCGCACTGGTACTGCAGAACACAATCTCGACTTATCCAAGCGCCGGGCTGAGAACGTTAGAAAAGAACTCATGACGAATGGTATTAGTGGGGATAGAGTTACCATTGTGGGCTATGGAGACACAGTGCTTGCAACACAAGGAACCGACCAAGTGAGTCACGCGCTAAACCGTCGAGTAACCGCAACAGTGATTGGTCACAAGGGTGAAGTTAAGAAAGAATGGACCGTTTTCACTACACTTCCAAAAAGCTAACACAACCATAAACAGAACGTAAAAATAAAAGGTCTAGCAAATTGCTAGACCTTTTTTGATTTTCAATTTTACCTAAATGGTAACGCCACTACATATCTTTGTATTGCGCCTCTAAACTTGCAATCAAGCTTTGAGTCACATCATCAACACTTGCACCGTCAAAATGGATGTCTAATGTCGAGCTACCTTTTGTAATACTCAGGTTTGTCTCAGAGCTACCATCTGGTGCTACTTCTACGTGATACTCTCCGACATCACCAGTATGATCACCTGATTGAAGATCATTAAGAAGCTCTCCAATTTCATCTTTAGATAAGTCATCAAAGAGATCAGAGAAGTCTAGAGTGTCTTCATCTTTATTGAAGTCAGTGACGGTATCAACATCGTTAGTGACTTCACTCCACTTAAAGATGTCGGCCCCTTCAGACCCTGTTAAAGTATCACTACCTAAACCACCAATCAGAATATCATCCCCTTCACCGCCAACGAGTATGTCGTTGCCACCATGACCAAATAGTAAATCATCACCAGCGCCGCCATATAAATTATCCGATTTATCTCCTTGGTGAGTTTGGTTGAATTCTTCCAAGTTATTTCTAACGTACTCATGTATATCTTCGCCGTCAACGGTAGACACATCCAGACCCGTTTGCTGCGCCACATGTGATTGAATCGCACTTAAGCCTTGTTCATTACCACCAAACTCAATTAAGTCACCTAACAAGATATCGTTACCTTCGCCTCCTTGAATAGTGTCTGAACCTTGTTTGAGAGGTACATCTTGACCCAATATCGTTTCAGCAAGCTTAGTAACATCAATATCTGACTCTACCACACCATCAGTGTCATACTGCTTGAGTGTATGTTCATCAACGCCACTCCCAAGACCTATCGCTTCTATAGAGGACAATGCCGCTAGTACTTGATACATGTGTTGAGCTTGTGTCGAGCTATTCCCTTCATCGTAATAACGGATAGAACCATAATATCTGTCGATATCGCCAAGGATTCTTCCTGTTAGCGGTGAATAAACCTTACCGTAACTATCTATAACGACATCACCTTTGTAGGTAACTGTTTGTCCGTATGAGTAATTGTTTTTACTCGCAATATCTTGCAGGGTAACAAGCTTGCCAGAATTATCGACGTCCAAAATCACTTTCGAGAATTCACTCGGTGCTACACCATAGAGGTATGTTGCTCTATTTGGTTGACCATCCGTAACAAAGTACGTGATATTTTGGCCATTAGGGTTAGGTTGACTGCTGAACCATTCAACGGCCGACTGTAAGCCCGCCTCATAGTTTGTGCCGCCAGAACCCTCATCATCAATTACACGATTCAACTCTTCTACAAACTCTTTTCTTGCTGTAAGAGAACTCAAGTCAACAGAAATCACCGCTGATGCACTTGAAGCAAATTCACTAAGGTGAATATTCACTGTCCCTGGCTTCTCTCCTTGATTTACCGCACTTAACAGCTCATCAAACACGTCTAGCACTTCTTGCTTCGCAGTTCCTACCCAGTTACCCATGCTCCCTGAAGTATCCAGAACAAATGCGATGTTGTAGTCCTGACCTGCAATGATCTCCAATCCTTGAACATCACCAACAATAATATCGTGATCGTCACTACCCGTTATCTGATCATTCCCATGTGATCCCGACTCCAACACATAGTCACGAGCTGTAAGCTCAACGGATTCAGTTGTTGAAGCTGCGTCATTATTTGATCCTTCAACAGACGTAGCAGTAACGCTTAGCGGGAACTCTAAGCTGCCTTCATAATCGAATGGCACTCTGATATCCAGGGAAAGCTTACCATCTGTACCAAGAGTGACAGGGTAATCTCCATTTGAATCTTGCTTAATTGCGAGCCCATCAACATACACGTCAACACCGTCTGGTAGATCTTGTACAAGAGCAGTCTGCGCTAAATCCTCACTTCCATCGACATCAACTAGGTCAACATCCACATCGACCGAAATCCAGCGATCTTGAAGCACTTCATAAGTGCCATCAGGTTTCAAATCAACAATTTTGTCTGCAAAAATAACGCGTTCAATTTCATATAAATGATCACCTCGGTCATCACTACCTGTATGATCGTTTACCGAATCGATAGAACGACTATCTAATAAAATCCAATATGGAACTTTACCGCCATGATCGTCTTTGAAGGTCATTTTGTAGTCATCAAAGTTCCCTGTTAAGTAGACTGTATCTTTACCATCATGCAGAGTAAGACTGGTCGCGTCATCACCATAAAACGTATCATTGTTACCACCGCCAACAAATACGTCATCGCCACCGCCACCATAGAATACATCGTTAAAATCTGTCCCAACAAACAAGCTGTCGGTGTCACTTAAGTCAGTATTGACTCCCAACACAACACCAGCGTGTGTATTAATTTTAGGTACTGCATTATCCAACCCAAGGTTGGCTGCGACAGCCTCATTTTCGGTATTGGTATTATTTATTGCCGATGTAGCTAAGTGGTGGTTTGGATCAATAGCATCTCGTTTAACTAAGTCGCCAACATTGATCGTGATCGTAGGTGCATCTGCGATAGCAACAACATTGATATCAAGTGTATTTGTTACGCCAGTATTTGTGGTATAGCTAATTAATGGAACGTCACCTGACCAATGCTCAGCAGGTTCAAATATGTAACTACCATCTCGGTTTACTAGTAACGTACCACTAGTCAAAGAAACACTTTCGCCTACCTCGTAATCAGCACCGTCGATAGTAAGATGATCTACCATCAGAATATTGTCGCCGTCAGAGTCATTAAGCAATACATTCCCTTGTAGAGTATTGTCTTCTATGGTTTCGCCCAAATCACTTAACGTTTTCGTAGGCAAGTTCTCATACACAACAACGTTTATAGCCAAGTGAGAGTCTGCTGAATCACCATTCGCGCGTTCTGTACTCGTTGCAGTCAAATTGATAGTGAAGTCATCATGGGAGCCCGCAGGTGGAGTCACAGTAAGTGCATCTAATGCCCAACTTGTCACGTCCAGTTCTTCATCAATAGTTGCGACAGTAATAGAACTATTTCCATCTGAAAGGATCGCACCTACAGGTAAGCCAGTTAGCGTGACTTTAAGTGATTCAGAGCCATCTGTATCATTTAAGCTTGCTTTAATTTCAGAGAGCGGTATCGCTGTATCTTGTAACCCTTCGTTCAGCTGGTATGTTTCGTAAAACGCAACACCATTAACTTCTTGTAGTTCAGACGTTCTGATATCAGTTGCTTCTAGCGCACTTTCATCACTAACTACGTAAAGACTACTATTGCTCAGATTGACAGGCGCTTGTCCATTAATGGATACATCCACATTAAAGTTACCCGGACCACTTTGGTTATGGTGATAAATTTCAATTGGATAAAAGCCAGATACCGAAGGGGTAAAGCTAGCACCCTTAATATCACCACTGTCGCTCCCCCAACGAGCTTGATCAAGTAACGTACCACCCAACTTGATAGCAAGGCTATCATCTGCTTGCCCAACAAAGTCGTAACTCGAACCAGCTTCCAGATAAACAAGAGATGTAACTAGAACGGCCTCATTTGCTAAGGTCGCATTAGTACCTAAATTTTCTACATTTGCCCAACTCAATCGAGTACCATCGGCTTCATTAAGAGCGTTGATCGCTGAGATTAGAGTCTCTCCATTGACCCCCATACCATCACTAGAACCAACTTGAACATTACTCCATGTCGTAACGTTAAACTCTTGTTGAGGCAATGAGTTTAATGGCGTCACTGCAATTAAGTTCGGTTTGTCAGCTACAGGGTTCACGTCTATTGTCAGTGTCGACTCTTGACCAGAGCTCTGCCCATCTGTCGGTTTAAAACCAATTTGAGCGTAACTAGATTCCTGATCTCCGACTTGATTTCCGCCGAAGCTGTCACTGCCTGATTCATTTAATTCAGGTACAAAACGAACACCGTTTTCCTCAAAAAGCGATTTATCGAGGACTTGATCGATTTGTACAGACTGCCAATCGCCTTGCGAATCTCTGTACTCTAATGATCCATCGCTAGGAAGCGTTGTAATTTGGACGGAGAGATCTGATACATCAGAGTCCACATCGCTAATACCGAATGATGACCAATCAAGCATCACTTGAGTATCTTCATTCATCTCAACCACTGAAGGCGAAGATTCAGGAGCATCATTCACATTTACCAGAGAAACATTTACCTCGGCAGTATCAATCCCGCCAGTTTCATCGATAACCTCAACCTGAAGCGTATAATCGCCCAAGTCAACATCATCGATTGTCTTGTTCAATGAAATCTCTCCGCTTGTCGGGTCGATATCAAAAATACCATTAGTGCTCGAGCCATCTGCAAAGCGGTATACAAGCACGTCATTATCGTGATCTTCAGCAACGACCGTACCGATAACGGCCCCACTCACAGTGTTTTCGTTAACTGACCCGAAGTCGTAAACATCATCATTTGGTTTGTCACCAGCACTATCGCCGCCAGAAATGAACTCTGGAGCGTGCTGAGCATCTATAATAGAGACTGTTGCTTCATTCGAGTCACTTGCAAGCGTCGAATCTGCACCAACCGTATCAATTAGAGTCACGGTTAGGTTTTCAAGCTCTTCGTAAATACCATCATCGAGAGTTTTTATATCAATCGGCGCCGACGTTTTACCCGCTGGAATCGTGACTGTGTACGTACTTGGAGCAATATAATCTTTGTCATCAACATTCCCGCCGATTGTGAATGTTACCAGTACATCTTCATCTGCTTTTTGGTCAATGTTGACGATAAATTTTGCATCACTACCTTCATCAACTGAGGATTGATCTGAGCTAATAGTCACTTTCGGGGCACTTTGGGCATCAACGATCACAACACTTGCGCTGTTATTTGAAGCAATGCTCGCATCAGCACCATCCACCTCTTTAATGGTTACTGTGAAAGATTCTGCGCCCTCATAAATACCATCGGTGACCGTCAGTAAGTCAAGAGCAGCTGAAGATTGACCCGCAGGAACTTCAACACTCAGAACGCCAACAAAATCTTTTCCATCTTGGGCCACGCCACTATATTCGACATGAACCGTAACACTCTCATCTGCAACTTTATCAAGTGTCAGCGTAAAGCCTGCCGTTTCACCTTCATTTACGCTGTTTTGATCGGCACTAATACTAACTAAAGGTGCAGAATCAGAATCCACAATATTTGCGTTACCAGTTGCAATACCATTACTGGTGACACTACCGATTTCCGTAACCGTCAGACCAAAGCTCTCATCACCTTCATGGACATTATCTAGTTTGGTCGGGACTGCGACTTTAATTTCAGCGACACCTGGAGGTATAGTAACGTCTCCATTAGGCGCTATATCTAATGTTTGAGTTTGACCATGAGTATCCACATAGGTCACTACCATAGTGCCTAGATCAACATCTTCCGCAGTATAGCTATCATTTGTTGTTGACTTCAGATTGACGACAACGGCCTCTTGAACAGGGTTAGAGAGTAAAACGGTAAATATTGCGTCAGTTCCTTCAATTACATCGCCAGCATCTATTACGCGAAGTTCTGTACTATCATTATCAAGAACTGTTGCCGTCCCCGTTTCACCTCCGAGCTCAAGAACGATCGTTTCGCTGCTTTCCACAACCAAGTCATCAATAGTCGGAATCGATATTTCGAAGCTACTTATACCTGCTGGGACAATCAAGTAACCACCTAAGAAAACAACACCATTTGTGTAGGTTGCATTCGATAGATTTACGTCATTCTTATCAACTGAAGAACCTTGAGCAAGCATATCAACTTGGTACTTAACAGCAGTGCTGGTGACTTCATCTAAAACAACCGAGAACGTGATATTGTCACCCTCGGTCACACTATCACCGATCACAGACAGACTTGGCCCGTTTTCCGCAATATTACCATCTAACATTTCGTTAACGATATTGACTGTAGATGGATCGCTAACGCCATTTTCAGAGTCGACTGCCACATATCCAAAGCTGTCTTCGGCAGGAACACCTTCTACATAACGTAACTCCCAGTTACCTTCATTTTTCGTAGAAAAATCTAACTGAGTAATGACCGAACCTTCAGGAAGAGCTAGATCTTTCCCATAACCAACGCTTGTTTCTTGGAATAGCATGAAGTTGCCTTCAGGCTTCAAAAACTCGAACGTTTGAGTCTGTTGGACATTATTTGAATCTAAGTATGTAACCGTAATAAGTGCTGCGTTGTCATCACCGTAATCAAACAATCCACCTAATCCATCTAAGCCAAGGTTTACGCTGCCCACAGGATTATTAGACAAATCGATCGTAATCGTTTCACCTTTCTCAATACCCTGCCCATCATTGTCAGCGATACCATTGCCGATGTGTGACACCTGGCGGTTGTACTGCGCAAGCTCACCGCTATCAGAAGAAATGGTGATAGAAGCTCCATTTGCTAAATGCTCAGTACGGGAATGTGATGAACCACCATCCTCACTTAATCCCCAATTATTGAAATCTGTTGTAGACTCGGAACTATTTGGTGTATCTGGGCGATCCTTGATACCTAATAAGAAACCCACATTATCAGCTTCATAGTAAAGGCTGTCTTTGTCATAAAGCGTATCGCTTACTTCTTTAATTTCGTGCAACTCACCATCACTATCTTTAAAGAACAACGTACCTGAGGTTGGCAGTTCAGTAATCCGCACATGCAAATCGTTGCCATTTAAGTCATCTTCAATATCCGCTATATGATCCTGAGAGTCGCCATCACCTAAAGGTTTCGTATCAGTATCAAATACAACTTGCGTCACAGGCTTGTCAGTCACATGCGTAAAGTCCTCACTGTCAGGCTTGTCATTGACTGGTGTGACATCGACGTTCACCGTGGTGGACTCCGATACCCCACCGGAGGTGACGATGTAGGTGAAGCTGTCTGCCCCGTGGTAGTTGTCGTTTGGCGTGTAAGTGACGCTGCCGTCCGGGTTGACCGAGACCGTGCCGTTGGCTGGGCCGTTATTGGTATCCAGCGACACCACTTGGTCGTCGCCTTCGAACGTGTCGTTACCTAAAACCTTAATGATGGTTGGCGTGTCTTCCACAACCGTCGCGCGGTCAGATTCAATATCTGCCACAGGCGCAACTGTGAAGTTCACCGTTTGGCTAACGCTTTCACCGCTTGGATCGGTGGCGGTAAAGGTCAACGCTTCTGAGCCGTTCCAGTCCGCCGTTGGAGTGAACGTAGCAATGCCATTGACGATCGCCACTTGAATGTTGCTGTTGCCAGAAACGCTGAAGCTCAGATCGCCATCCACGTTATCCACATCACTGAAGGCCGTATTCAGATCGATGCTGTATGGCGTAAAGTCTTCCGCCAAGGTTTGGTCTGCAATGTTGCTTTCAACCACAGGCGTGTCGTTCACCGCATTCACGGTGACGTTGACCGTCGCTTGGTCAGTCAGCGAACCATCGGTCACGGTGTAAGAGATTTCGGCGTCACCATGGAAGTTCTCAGCTGGTGTGAAGACCAGTTTGCCGTCAACAATCTCGACTGTCCCTTGGTCACTCGGCACAGACGCCGAGTCAATACGTAATGTATCACCATCGATGTCAGTATCGTTTGGCAGGACATCAATCGTGACAGCGGTATCTTCTTGTGTTGTTGCCGTGTCATTGGTTGCCACTGGCGCGTCATTGACTGGTGTGACATCGACGTTCACCGTGGTGGACTCCGATACCCCACCGGAGGTAACGATGTAGGTGAAGCTGTCTGTACCGTGGTAGTTGTCGTTTGGCGTGTAAGTGACGCTGCCGTCCGGGTTGACCGAGACCGTGCCGTTGGCTGGGCCGTTATTGGTATCCAGCGACACCACTTTGTCGTCGCCTTCAAACGTGTCGTTACCTAGGACGTTAATGATGGTCGACGTGTCTTCCACAACCGTCGCGCGGTCAGATTCAATATCTGCCACAGGCGCAACCATAAAGTTTACCGTTTGGCTGACGCTTTCACCGCTTGGATCGGTGGCGGTAAAGGTTAACGCTTCTGAGCCGTTCCAGTCTGCCGTTGGGCTAATGGTCGCGATGCCATTTTCTATTGAGACATTGACATTACTGTTGCCTGAGACGCTAAACGTTAACTCACCATCGGCGTTATCCACATCACTGAAGGCCGTATTCAGATCGATGCTGTATGGCGTAAAGTCTTCCGCCAAGGTTTGGTCTGCAATGTTGCTTTCAACCACAGGCGTGTCGTTCACCGCATTCACGGTGACGTTGACCGTCGCTTGGTCAGTCAGTGCACCATCGGTGATGGTGTAAGTGATTTCAGCATCGCCATGGAAGTTCTCAGCCGGTGTGAAGACCAGTTTTCCATCAATAATTTCGACTTTACCTTGGTCACTCGGCACAGACGCCGAATCAATGCTTAACGTATCGCCGTCGATGTCGGTGTCGTTTGGCAGGACATCAATCGTCACTGGCGTGTCTTCGTCAGTGACAGCGGTATCACCTTTTGCCACTGGCGCGTCATTGACTGGTGTGACATCGACGTTCACCGTGGTGGACTCCGATACCCCACCCGAGGTAACGATGTAGGTGAAGCTGTCAGCCCCGTGGTAGTTGTCATTCGGCGTGTAGGTCACGCTGCCGTCCGGGTTGACCGAGACCGTGCCGTTGGCTGGACCGTTATTGGTATCCAGCGACACCACTTTGTCGTCGCCTTCGAACGTGTCGTTACCTAAAACCTTGATGATGGTTGGTGTGTCTTCCACAACCGTCGCGTTGTCTGCCACGATGTCCGCCACTGGCGATACTATGAAGTTCACCGTTTGGCTGACGCTTTCATCGCTTGGATCGGTAGCGGTAAAGGTTAGGGTTTCTGAGCCATTCCAGTCTGCGGTTGGAGTGAACGTAGCAATGCCATTGACGATCGCCACTTGAATGTTGCTATTACCAGAAACGCTGAAGCTCAGCTCGCCATCAACATTATCCACATCGCTGAAAGCGGTATTTAGATCGATGCTGTATGGGGTGAAATCTTCCGCCAAGGTTTGGTCTGCAATGTTGCTTTCTACCACAGGCGTGTCGTTCACCGCATTCACGGTGACGTTGACCGTCGCTTGGTCAGTCAGTGCACCATCGGTCACGGTGTAAGTGATTTCAGCGTCACCATGGAAGTTCTCAGCCGGTGTGAACACCAACTTGCCGTCAACAATCTCGACTGTCCCTTGGTCACTCGGCACAGACGCCGATTGGATAGACAGCGTATCGCCATCAATATCGGTGTCGTTTGGCAGGACATCAATCGTCACTGGCGTGTCTTCGTCAGTAACGGCATTGTCATTGGTCGCCACTGGCGCATCATTCACTGGTGTGACATCGACGTTCACCGTGGTGAATTCCGATACCCCACCCGACGTAACGATGTAGGTGAAGCTGTCAGCCCCGTGGTAGTTGTCATTCGGCGTGTAGGTCACGCTGCCGTCCGGGTTGACCGAGACCGTGCCGTTAGCTGGACCGTTGTTGGTATCGAGCGACACCACTTTGTCGTCGCCTTCGAACGTGTCGTTACCTAAAACCTTGATGATGGTTGGTGTGTCTTCCACAACCGTCGCGCGGTCAGATTCAATATCTGCCACAGGCGCCACTGTGAAGTTCACCGTTTGGCTAACGCTTTCACCGCTTGGATCGGTGGCGGTAAAGGTTAGGGGTTCTGAGCCATTCCAGTCTGCGGTTGGAGTGAACGTAGCAATGCCATTGACGATCGCCACTTGAATGTTGCTATTACCAGAAACGCTGAAGCTCAGCTCGCCATCAACATTATCCACATCGCTGAAAGCGGTATTTAGATCGATGCTGTATGGGGTGAAATCTTCCGCCAAGGTTTGGTCTGCGAGGTTGCTTTCAACCACAGGCGTGTCGTTCACCGCATTCACGGTGACGTTGACCGTCGCTTGGTCTGTCAGTGCACCATCGGTGACGGTGTAAGTAATTTCGGCGTCACCATTGAAGTTCTCGGCCGGTATGAAGACCAACTTGCCGTCAACAATCTCAACTGTCCCTTGGTCACTCGGCACAGATGCCGAGTCAATCGACAGCTTATCGCCATCAATATCGGTGTCGTTTGGCAGAACATCAATCGTGACAGCGGTATCTTCTTGTGTTGTTGCCGCGTCATCTTTTGCCACTGGCGCATCGTTCACTGGCGTCACATCAACGTTCACCGTGGTGGACTCTGATACCCCACCTGAGGTGACGATGTAGGTGAAGCTGTCTGTGCCGTGGAAGTTGTCGTTTGGCGTGTAGGTTACGCTGCCATCCGGGTTGACCGAGACCGTTCCGTTAGCTGGTCCGTTATTGGTATCTAGCGACACCACTTTGTCGTCGCCTTCGAACGTATCGTTACCTAAGACCTTAATGATGGTCGGCGTGTCTTCCACAACCGTCGCGTTGTCTGCCACGACGTCCGCCACAGGCGCAACTGTGAAGTTCACCGTTTGGCTGACGCTTTCACCGCTTGGATCGGTGGCGGTAAAGGTTAGGGTTTCTGAGCCATTCCAGTCTGCGGTTGGAGTGAACGTAGCAATGCCATTGACGATCGCCACTTGAATGTTGCTGTTGCCAGAGACACTAAACGTTAACTCACCATCCACGTTATCCACATCGCTGAAGGCCGTATTCAGATCGATGCTGTATGGCGTAAAGTCTTCCGCCAAGGCTTGGTCTGCGAGGTTGCTTTCAACCACAGGCGCGTCGTTCACCGCATTCACGGTGACGTTGACCGTCGCTTGGTCAGTCAGTGAACCATCGGTAACGGTGTAAGTGATTTCAGCATCGCCATGGAAGTTCTCAGCCGGTGTGAAGACCAGTTTTCCATCAATAATTTCGACTTTACCTTGGTCACTCGGCACAGACGCTGATTGGATAGACAGCGTATCGCCATCGATGTCAGTATCGTTTGGTAGGACATCAATCGTGACTGGCGTGTCTTCGTCAGTAATCGCCGTGTCATTGGTCGCCACTGGCGCATCGTTCACTGGCGTGACATCGACGTTCACCGTGGTGGACTCCGATACCCCACCGGACGTGACGATGTAGGTGAAGCTGTCTGTACCGTGGTAGTTGTCGTTCGGCGTGTAGGTCACGCTGCCGTCCGGGTTGACTGAGACCGTACCGTTAGCTGGACCGTTATTGGTATCGATCGACACCACTTTGTCGTCGCCTTCGAACGTGTCGTTACCTAAAACCTTAATGATGGTTGGTGTGTCTTCCACAACCGTCGCTTTATCTGCCACGATGTCCGCCACAGGGGCTACCGTGAAGTTCACCGTTTGGCTGACACTCTCGCCGCTTGGATCGGTAGCAGTAAAGGTCAGCGCTTCTGAGCCGTTCCAGTCTGCCGTTGGGCTAATGGTCGCGATGCCATTTTCAATCGAAACCAACA
>NZ_JAKKCS010000024.1:0-54757 GCF_021728075.1 Vibrio sp. D54
ATACAACACCCAAGGGGTTTTGATGGACTCAATGAAAGAACATTGAATGTGTAAGAACGAGAATTAAAAAACAGCTTTCCAGATTAAAGAATTTGCTTGGCGACCATAGCGTTTTGGACCCACCTGACTTCCATGCCGAACTCAGAAGTGAAACGAAATAGCGCCGATGGTAGTGTGGGGCTTCCCCATGTGAGAGTAGGACATCGCCAGGCTTTAAATATCGTTATTTGCATAGACAAGTAACAACATCATCAGTGTACTAATCTGTTGATGACAATTTGTGGAGAGATGGCTGAGTGGTTGAAAGCACCGGTCTTGAAAACCGGCATACGTTAATAGCGTATCTAGGGTTCAAATCCCTATCTCTCCGCCACTATTCAGAAGCCTCGCTAGAAATAGCGAGGCTTTCTTCGTTTCTGACGCTTGGAAATTCGTTAGGGACTGGAATCAATCCCTTAGCTGATCGTATCCCCGGACTAGGTATCCCTGCACTATGTCACTTGAGAAGCCTTGCTTTAAGCGCGTTCTCGCTATTCACGGGTTGTGCTGCGACAGAAGTTCATAACTTTATCTTCTAACGAGAGCCATCAAGTCTGAGTATTGGCATTCCTACCTCTAAGGGTAAAGTGTTTCTGTTAACAAGAGACTTGCCTTTACTCTTTACCCTTTACTCGATGTTGCGTGCGTTAGCGCTCTTCGCTCTTAGTGTTACCTAGTGGCTCTTCGCTATCTTGCCCTGGTTGGTACAATAAACACGTTCTAAGTATTGTATAGGACAGTCCTCACTAAAGAGAATGGAGAGTATCGGAGCTTATGTGCCTATTTTTTCTTCCTACTCTATTCCAAGTTATCTACATTTTGTTAGTAGAGCTCCTTCCTAGAAGCTTAGATTTTGAAGAAAGTGAGCAAGCTATTTTTTAGAGGATTTTAGTGAGCTTAATGGAGTGCTTCTGGGAACGAACTAAAGAAGCTTTGCTGGGGCTTCCCAAAGAAGTTTAGGCGATTACAGGGCATTAGCTCTAGTGGATATTGCAGGTTTGTGTAGTGTTGATGAGTGACAGGCAATAAAAAAGCCGACAGTAAACTGCCGGCTTGGTTAGATGACCGCTACTTAGTCGTTCTGGACGAGCGTGAGAGCTTTACGAGAGACTTCGTGAGCGGCTTTAGTTAGATTCTGCTTCTCTAGTGTATCTGCTAGGAATGCATAATCAGAGACGTCAGAGCGAAGCTTTAAGGCGATCTCGAAGTGGTCTTGGGCTTCTTGCCACTTCTCTTGACGGAAATAGAAGTGCGCTAATGCGCTATGCGCAGCGGCGTTATCTGGCTCTTTCTTCACTACTCCCTCTAAGAAAACCACGACAGGGTGGATATCTGGCAGGTTTAGATCTGGCAGTAGTTGATAAAGCTCAGGAGCCGGTTGTTTTTTCAATGCTTCTTTTAGCACAGTAAAGGCTTCAGCATCTGCTTTCCGGGCTATCAACTCACGAGCAAAACAGGCGACTAGGTGTGTGTCTTGTTTTACTTTGCGTGCAAGGCCATTCCAATGAGAGATAAGCCCTTCGCTACCTTGCTGCTGTGCTACTTTATGGAGTAAGCCGCATTGCGCCTTTTGAATCAGCTCTGCGTGTTCTTCTTCCGTGATGAGTTTTGCTTTGGTTAATTGTGGCAAGAGGTCAATAAGAGGTTGCCACAATTTTAGCTGCATGTACGTTGTTTTCAGCAAGTTCAATACAATCGAATTACTCGCATACTGACCTTTTAACGATTGCAAAGTATCGAAAGCAGCCTCGAACTCGTTGTCGCGGATAAATTGTTTCGCTCGAGTCAGCTCTACTGCGAGATGAGCATTCTCTTGCTGGCTCGCTAGCTCCAGATAGTGATCACGTTTTGCTTTATCACCTTGACCTTGTGCAGCTTCAGACGCGACTAAGTAACAAAGTAGCGGCATATCGTGATGATTCGCCCAACGAGTCACTTTTTTCTCGGCACCTTTCCAGTCTCCTTCAAGGAGTTTAATAATGCCTTCATTGGTGTATCGACGGGAATGGCGCATTTTGCGCACGCTGAAGTAGTTCCATGTTGTAGAACTTGCGTAAACTAGCTTTTTAATTAGGTACTCAAGTAGAAAAAGACCTGCGAGTGCTGCGATAACGAATATGACCAATGTCGTTACGCTCATCTCGATCGTTTTCTCAGCGATGGAGATGAGTACATAGCCTTGCTGACCTGAAAATTGAGTACCAACAAATAGTCCTGCACCTAGTACAACAAATAGGAAAATAAGACGAAACATTACTTATCCTCCATACCTGTCATCGTTGTGACTTCGCGACGTAGGCGCTCACGGATGACATCTGATAGTTGAGATTGACTTTGCAGTTTCGTTGGGTATTCCACTTGAATGTTTTGCTGGCTTAACTGGTTAACAGTTTTGTTGAACTCTTTAACGGAATTATCGTCTTGGTTGAAGAAAGCTAATGCCCATTTGTCGGCCGTTTTTAGAGACATGGTGTAAATTTCACCTTGCTCTTGGTACACCGCTTTTATTGCGGTCTCCAATTTGGCTTTGATGTTTTCTTTTAGGTAAAAGTGTTGCTCAGGAGAAAGCAGTGGAATGACGTTACCATCGCGCGTGCGGAAGGTAATGAAGTTTTCTGAAAAGTCCTTCAGAGAGATCATTAAGTTATCTTGCCAGTTTGCAATATCTTCAGACACTTCAGTGTTCTCTACGACTTCTGCTTCTGGGAGTAGTGCATTGGCGAGAGGTAGCTTGTCTACTTGCTGTTGCAGAGCAGTTAAGCGTAGTACCAATCCATCACGGTCAATCAGCGGGATAGTACGAAGTTTGGTGATATCGTTCGCCATTGCTTTACGTAGTTTGACGAGGCTAGGGTCATTCAGTGCGGCAATGCGTTGATCAGCACTTTCCATTAGTTGAGTGGCGCTTTCTACGTCATGCTCTAAGAACAGTTTACGACCTGCTAATTTGACGAGGTAATCGGCTTCAGCAAGTAGCCAGTCGTTTGGTCTACGACCTTTCACATCGGCAACGGCGAGCTGTAAGCTTTCAATGCTCTTCTGTTGCTGTCCAAGTACCACTTCCGCTTTGTGTGTCACGGTCGTTGCTTTCTCGATGGTTTCTTCTTGTACCCGGCTGAGCTCTTGCTTCATGGAAGCTTGAGTGCTTTCTAGCTGACTTTTTAGTTGGGCGATCTGCGCTTGGTAATCGGCTTGCTGCTGATGTAGTTTGTATGCGAGGCCACCGCCAAAAATAATCGATAAGATGATAGCGACTGTGCCTAGTTTAACTCCGCGCTTGCCTTGTTTTTCTTCAAATTCGACTTTGGCTGGCTCGGCTGTTTTTGGGGGCTCGGCCACTTTTGGCTGTTCTTTTTTAGGGGCCGCATCCTGCTGCGATGTGCTTTTTTCGGCTATCGGTGCCGATGAGGTTTCTTCGGAAAGGTTTTTATCGTTATTTTTTTGGTCGTTATTTTTACTTGTCATGCCTATATCCTGTGTAGCTAGGGCTGGAGAGCCGCCAGTAATTCTTGGTTGGATGCGCTTCCCGTGCATCTCACCCGAGTGAACCCCCTTTGAAGTGCGATGTCAGCGATACGCTGACTGGGGATATACAACTCTTGTTGATTAAGCCAAGTCAATTGCTCTGACGTCAATTGGCTGCACAAATAATCCAGTTGCTCACCACTGGTGACGATGATCTGGTCAATTTGTAGGGTTTTCCATAGTGAGACACAGCTTACTGGATCGAATGGGATGAATTCTCTCTTGTAAGTCTCACTATAGTGAACTTTTGCGCCACGTCTCACCAATGCATCTTTGATCAGCTCTCTTCCACCGTTCCCACGAAGGATAAGAACCTGTTGTTGGGCAACATTATTGAGCTCTGGCAGTCGCAATAAATGTTCACTATCACTGACTTGGGGATAGTGTACTTTCTGTTGGGTACATTTGCTTAAATAGTGTGCTGTTTTTTGACCAACGGCAAGGTAAATGGCTTGTTTCGGCCATGATGTCTCGTTGCTGGCTAAGATTTGCTGTGCACATTGCACGGCATGTCGACTAACAGCGATAACAATTTGAGCTTGATGCAGGTGTTTAGAGAGGTGCGTGTCCGTGAGATCGGCGACAATGTCGATCAGAGGATGGTGATGTGCAGAAATGCCGTGCCTTTCGAGCAGAGAGCAAAGCGCGCTGCCTTGCTCTCCCGGCCGAGTGACCAACACTGCCATGATTATTCGTGATCTGCGTACAGCTTAGTTAGGATTTCACGAGCGCCGTTATCCAGTAGTTCATTGGCTAACTGCACTCCTAACGTTTCGCCGTCTTTACGATGGCCACGGATTTCACCACGAACAATTTCGCTGCCATCTGGTTCGCCAACTAATGCGCGTAGCCAAATGTTATCGCCATCTAGCAGGGCATAGCTGCCGATAGGTACCTGACAGCCGCCTTCTAGCGTCAGGTTCATTGCGCGCTCACACAAAACGCGGTCTACGGTGTCTTGGTGGTTAAGTGGCTCAAGCAGCTTAAGCAGTCTTTCATCGTCAAGGCGGCACTCAATACCGACAGCACCTTGGCCTACCGCTGGTAGTGATTGCTCTGGTTCGATAAAGCTACGAATGCGCTCTTCAAGCTTCAATCGTTTGAGGCCAGCCGCAGCAAGAATGATTGCATCATACTCACCCGCATCTAACTTACCAAGGCGAGTGCCCACATTACCGCGAAGCTCTTTGATGATGATGTCCGGACGATATTCTTTCAGTTGGCATTGACGGCGCAAACTGCAAGTACCAACCACGGCACCTTGAGGGAGCTCATCAATGTGGCTATAGGTATTAGAGACGAACGCATCACGAGGATCTTCACGCTCACAAATGGTCACGAGGCCAAGGCCTTCTGGGAAATCGACGGGTACGTCTTTCATTGAGTGAACGGCGAGGTCTGCACGTCCTTCTAGCATCGCGATTTCAAGCTCTTTTACGAACAAGCCTTTGCCGCCAACTTTTGCTAGTGGTGTATCTAAAATCACGTCACCTTTGGTCACCATGGTTACTAACTCGACTTCCAAGCTAGGGTGAGCGGCTTGAAGGGCGTCTTTAACAAAGTAAGCTTGCCATAAAGCAAGAGGGCTTTTTCGAGTTGCAATGCGAATCGGTGTGGATTGTGTCATGATCTTCTCAATGCTGTTTGGATTTGGGTTTATCCTACCATTCTCATCAAGAAATGCTTACTGTTAGTTCGTTATCTCTGAAGGCTATGAATGGAATTACATGACGTTATGAAAATAGTGTGACTGGATTCTCAATTAGACTAAGGACTATTATTAGTAATAGGTAATAAGAGCGACACTACCGCGCGATTAATTTTGTGACTAAAGTATGGTTTTGTATCCAGAGTGATACGCGGGCGTGAAGCTTTACCCGCACCAATAAAAGTGTTAAATTGATCACGTTTTTAAGCCATTTTGGTTTAAAACGTCAGCAGATTTTCGTGATTGTTCAACCAAGGAATTCCCCTTGCAGGCTTACACCCAAAAAATCATCCAGCGACTAGATAATTTGAATCAGCAGCGAGTTGATCGCGCGCTGGCGCTTATGGATTCGCAAAGCCAGCAAGTCTTCCATTTGATTCCTGCCTTGTTGAACTACAACCATCCTGTAATTCCTGGCTATTATGATGCCGATGTCCCGTTTGGTGTGCATGGGCTTGAACTAAATAGCATTCAGCAACAATTCATAGATGATATTCAACTTGCCATTGGTCAGCCGCTCAAGACGGTAGAAAAGCCCGCTATATTGGGTTTGTACACCATGGGCAGTACCTCCTCGATTGGTCAAAGTACTTCCAGTGATTTGGATATTTGGGTGTGTATCTCACCAGAGATGGATTGTGACGAACGCGAGTTATTGACCAATAAATGCTTACTCATCACGGATTGGGCACAAAGCAAAGGCGTGGAAGCGAACTTTTTCTTAATGGATAAAGAGCGCTTTAGAAGCAATCATTCTGAGGAGATGACAGGTGATAACTGTGGTTCATCTCAGCACTTACTTTTGCTCGATGAATTCTATCGTAGTGCGGTGCGTATTGCCGGACAGCGTTTGTTATGGCAAATCGTGCCGCCAGAAATGGAAGAGTGTTACGACGAGTACGTTTCTCAACTGTGCAGTGATGGTTACATCGACTGTAGTGAATGGATCGACTTTGGTAAATTGAACTGCATTCCTGCTGAAGAATACTTCGGCTCGAACTTGTGGCAGTTATACAAAAGCATCGACTCTCCCTACAAATCGGTATTAAAAGCCATCTTGCTAGAAGCTTACTCGTGGGAATACCCGCATACTCAATTGTTAAGCATCGACACTAAACGTCGTTTCTTTGCCCATGAGCCTGATCTCTATGGCATGGATGCGTACTACTTAATGTTGGAAAAAGTAACCCGTTACTTAGAGCGAATTCAAGACGATACACGTTTGGATTTGGTGCGTCGCTGTTTCTATCTCAAAACCCATGAAAAATTATCTCGTGAGCCGAATGTTGGCTCAGTAGCTTGGCGTCGTGAAGCGCTGAGCGATATGATTGCAAAATGGAATTGGGATGCCAGTGTCGTTGCAGAGCTCGATGACCGCCGTAATTGGAAGGTTGAACAAGTGAAGGTGGTACATCATGCATTGCTGGATGCGTTGATGCAAAGCTACCGTAACTTGATTCAATTTGCGCGTCGTAACGACATCACTTCTGCTATTAGTCCGCAAGACATCAGTATTTTGGCCCGTAAACTTTACGCGGCTTTTGAAGTATTGCCGGGCAAAGTAACGTTACTAAACCCACAGATTTCACCTGATCTGCACGAGCCTGACTTGAGCTTTATCGAAGTGAAAAAAGGGGGAGTGAACAAGTCTGGTTGGTACCTCTATAAACAACCACTTATTGCGCACCGCATTTTGGGGCAACCATATCTAGAGCATCATGAATACTTGAGTAAGTTGGTTGCTTGGGCATTCTTCAATGGCTTGATCACTGAATCGACTCGTTTACATGCCGTGGTACGTGAAGCGCAGCTAGATATTGATAAGTTTTACCAAATGGTGAGTGACTTACGAAATACTTTTGCGTTGCGTAAGCGTCGTCCATCTATGCAGGCGCTAGCGAGTCCTTGTGAAATAAGCCAGCTTGCGATGTTCATCAACTTTGAAAATGATCCGACGTCTGAACTTTCTGGTCGTTCGTTGAAAGTGGATGTTAAGAACACCGATATTTTTAGCTTTGGTCCAGAACATAAAAATTTAGTCGGCAGTGTTGACCTTGTTTACCGTAACTCTTGGCATGAAGTGCGTACGCTGCATTTCAAAGGGGAAACGGCGATGCTGGATGCACTGAAAACCATTTTGGGCAAAATGCACCAAGATGCGTTGCCACCAGAATCAGTGGATGTGTTCTGCTATGCGAAGAACATGCGTGGTGTGATGCGTAATATGGTTTACCAGCTTTTAGCTGAATGTATCGACTTACGCTTGAAACCAGTAGAGCAAGAGAAACGTCGCCGCTTTAAAGCGATGCGCCTTGGTAACCAGACTTATGGGTTGTTCTTTGAACGTCGTGGTGTGTCGGTGCAGAAGCTAGAAAATTCCATCGATTTCTACCGCAGCATTTCCACTAACAAACTCAAAGGCTCGCCGCTGTTAATGCTCGATCGTGAGCAAGAATATCAAATGCCTGAGGCGGTGGATGGGTTTGCCAGTGAAGGTCTAGTGCAGTTCTTCTTTGAAGATAACGAAGATGGCTTCAATATTTATGTGTTGGATGAGTCAAATCAAGTGGAAGTGTATCACCAATTTAGTGGCTCCAAAGATGAAATGATTTCGTCTGTAAACAGTTTCTACACGTCGGTAAAAGACGATAGTCGCGTCGCGTCGAAGTTTATTAACTTTAACCTGCCTCAGTACTATCAAATTATTCACCCTGAAGAGGGGAATGCGTATATCATTCCTTACCGTAATGACGGTTGTTCACCGAGTCGCCCGACCAAAACTGTGAATGCGTAATTAAACCCGTATCAATAAACAAAAAGAGCACTTCGGTGCTCTTTTTGTTTTGGTGACGATTGACCAGAATTATGCCCAATCAATGGTTTCGCCTGCGTGCTTTTCACACTCTTGCTTCACCATTTCAAATAGCTCCATACCCGTTTTTGAGCAGGTCCATTTACCTTCAATAAGCTTGAAGTGGAAACCACCAGATTTGGACGCTAGCCAGATCTCATGCATCGGCTCTTGGCGATTAATGATGATTTGGCTGCGGTCTTCAAATTCCAATGTCATTACGTTGCCAGTGACTTCGTAATCAATGTCTGCGCCTGAATCATCGATGGATTCTTCGATGATTTGCATCTGCGCATCCACCAGTTGATGAAATTCAGTATCGTTCATCCGTCTATCCTATTGCTTTTCCTGAGTGTGGTGCGATTATAGGGGGCATTGATTCAATAATCACGATATGCGAAATGAAAAAATTAGTTACTGTGTTGTTTGTGATGGTTGCCGCGACCTTAGCGGGGTGTGGTCAGTCTGGCTCACTATACATTCCAGATGACACTCAACAGAATGAGCAATCACAATAAATAACCGCACCTTAGGGTGAAATTAGGGTTCAGCAGTCGAATAAAATAAGGGAAGCGAATTTTGGATTACTTCAACTATCAGGATGATGGCCAGCTTTGGGCCGAAGACGTCCCACTTCAAGCTCTTGCAGAGCAATATGGCACTCCTCTTTACGTATATTCTCGAGCCACGCTAGAGCGCCATTGGAAGGCGTTTGATAGTGCTGTGGGTCAGCATCCTCACCTGGTTTGCTACGCGGTGAAAGCCAACTCAAACTTAGGCGTATTGAACACGCTAGCGCGTTTGGGATCGGGTTTTGACATCGTGTCGGGTGGTGAACTTGAGCGTGTGATTGCCGCAGGCGGTGATCCGAAAAAAGTCGTTTTCTCTGGTGTTGGTAAAACACCGGCAGAGATGAAGCGCGCTCTTGAGCTAGGTATCAAATGTTTCAACGTTGAATCTGAGCCAGAGCTAGAACGTTTGAACAAGGTTGCGGGTGAGCTTGGTGTGATTGCGCCAATTTCTCTGCGTATCAATCCAGATGTCGACGCGAAAACACACCCTTACATTTCGACTGGTCTTCGCGACAATAAATTCGGCATTGCGTTTGATCGTGCGCCAGATGTTTATAAATTCGCGCAAAGCCTGCCGAACTTGAATGTGCAAGGTATCGACTGCCACATTGGTTCTCAGCTGACCAATATAGACCCATTTATCGACGCGACAGACCGTTTATTAGCCCTGATTGATGATTTAAAAGCGCAAGGCATTAACATTCGTCACCTTGATGTCGGCGGTGGTTTGGGTGTGGTCTATCGTGATGAATTACCACCTCAGCCTTCTGATTACGCCAAAGCGTTACTAGGCCGTCTTGAAAATCACCAAGACTTGGAGCTGATCTTTGAGCCAGGCCGTGCAATTGCTGCGAACGCAGGTATCTTGCTAACGCGTGTTGAGTTTTTAAAACATACTGAGCATAAAAACTTTGCGATTATCGACGCTGCAATGAACGACTTGATGCGTCCTGCGCTATACCAAGCATGGCAAGATATTGTGCCAGTTTCACCGCGAAAGGGTGAAGCACAGACTTACGACTTGGTTGGTCCTATTTGTGAAACCGGCGACTTCTTGGGTAAAGATCGCGCACTCGTTTTGCAAGAAGGTGATCTACTCGCGGTTCGTTCAGCAGGTGCCTATGGTTTTGTGATGTCTTCGAACTACAATACTCGTACCCGAGCGGCAGAAGTGATGGTGGACGGTAAACAAAGCCACTTAGTTCGCCAGCGTGAGGAGCTGACCAGTTTGTGGCAGCTGGAACAGATTCTACCGGAGTAACACACAACAAATGCATTTCCACTTTTCCAAAATGCACGGTTTGGGCAACGACTTCATGGTCGTCGACTGTATTACCCAGAACGTGTTTTTCTCGCAAGACCTGATCCGCCGCTTGGCGGATCGTCATACTGGCGTTGGTTTTGACCAATTGCTTGTGGTAGAGGCCCCTTACGACCCTGAAACCGACTTCCATTATCGGATTTTTAATGCCGATGGTAGTGAAGTTGAACAGTGTGGTAACGGTGCACGCTGTTTTGCCCGCTTTGTTCGCTTGAAGGGGCTGACCAATAAATACAGCATCAGCGTGAGCACCAAGAAAGGAAAGATGATTCTCAACATCGAAGATGATGGGGAAGTGACGGTCAACATGGGCGTGCCAGAGTTTGAACCGAACAAAATTCCTTTCAAAGCGAAGCAAAAAGAGAAAACTTACATCATGCGAGCAGGCGACAATACCTTGTTTTGTGGTGCTGTGAGCATGGGTAACCCGCACGTAGTGACCGTGGTCGACGATGTGGATACGGCAGAAGTGGAAACTCTCGGTCCGCTGCTCGAGTCGCATGAGCGTTTCCCAGAGCGCGTCAACGCTGGCTTTATGCAGGTGATGAGTCGTGACCATATTCGTCTTCGAGTTTACGAGCGAGGCGCAGGAGAGACACAAGCTTGTGGTAGTGGTGCATGCGCGGCAGTCGCGGTTGGGATTCTGCAGGGCTTGTTGGATGAAAACGTTAAGGTTTCTCTACCTGGTGGTGAATTGCGAATTGCATGGCAAGGTCCTGGCAAGCCGTTGTTTATGACCGGACCTACAACGCATGTATTTGATGGTCAATTATCTTGCTAGTTGAAGAAAAAGGAAACGGTTTGTCTCAAGTAGAAGCAGATGCCTTAACGGCTGAAGTAGTGGCAGAGTACCTCAAAGATCATCCAGACTTTTTTGTGCAACGTCCGGAGCTTGTGGATCGTTTATCTTTCCCACACTCAGACTTAGGCGCGGTATCTTTGGTGCACATCCAAATGAATCGCCAACGTCAGCGCATTGAAGAGTTAGAGGAAGAGATCACTACACTAATGTCGCTTGCGGCGAACAATGATCGCACCTTTTACGAATTTATGGATTTGCAGGGGCAGATTCTAAAGTGTGGTGACTTTAAACAAGTCATTCATTCTATCGAAGAGAAAGCCAAAGCATTGGGCTTACGTGCGTTTGTTCGATTGTTTAGTCAATGCGACGCATCGATTCAATTGAGTAAGGAAAGTTATCAACGCTTTGCGACCACTCACTTAAATGGCAAAGATGCGTACTTAGGACGCCTTCGCAAAGTGGATCGTGAAGCTTTGTTTGGCAACATGGAAGTACCGGAAATGGGGTCCTATGTGGTACTGCCGCTCGTGAAACAGCAAACTCTGGGCGTGCTTGCTTTTTCTAGTGAAGATGGCGGCCATTTTCAGCCAGATATGGATACCTTGTTTTTGCGTCACCTATCATTAGTAGTGGCACATCTCGCTCAAACACTGGTATGGCAAAGTTACGATGACGACAACTCCCAACACTCCTCTGCCAAATAGTCTGCAAAAGCCTCTTGAGCGCTTCTATGAATTCTTACGAAGCGAAAAGGGGCTTAGCCTACATACTCAGCGCAATTACAAACAGCAGCTAGAAACAATGGCGCAGCACCTAGCTGAAATGGGGCTCAAAGATTGGTCTCAAGTGGATGCTGGTTGGGTGCGCCAATTAGCAGGTAAGGGCATGCGAGAAGGCATGAAAGCCAGCAGTTTGGCAACGCGACTCTCATCGCTGCGTAGCTTTTTCGATTTCCTTATTCTGCGTGGCGAGATGTCGGCTAACCCAGCCAAAGGGGTTTCAGCACCTCGCAAAAAACGCCCGTTGCCCAAAAACCTCGATGTTGACGAAGTGAGCCAATTACTTGAAGTCAACGAGGACGACCCGTTGGCTGTGCGCGATCGCGCCATGATGGAGCTGATGTACGGCGCCGGTTTACGTTTGGCTGAGTTGGTGGGTGTGGATGTACGTGATGTACAACTGCGTAGTGGTGAGCTTCGTGTTATTGGTAAAGGCGATAAAGAACGTAAAGTGCCGTTCTCTGGGATGGCAACCGAGTGGGTCGGGAAGTGGTTACGCGTTCGTGGTGATTTAGCCGCTCCAGGTGAGCCCGCCTTGTTTGTATCTAAGCTCGGAACGCGTATTTCGCATCGTAGCGTGCAAAAGCGCATGGCTGAATGGGGGCAGAAACAGTCTGTCGCAAGCCATATTAGTCCGCATAAATTGCGTCACTCATTTGCGACACATATGCTCGAATCAAGCAATAACTTACGTGCGGTGCAGGAACTTTTAGGGCACGAGAACATTTCGACGACCCAAATCTACACGCACTTGGATTTCCAACATTTGGCGCAAGCCTACGACCAAGCCCACCCACGCGCACGTAAAAAGAACGGGGAGTGAGCCGAAGTATGAAATTTTATCGCCGTATCGAGCCTATTAAGGCAATGACCTTTGACCTAGATGATACCCTCTATGACAACTATCCTGTGATAGTTCGCATGGAGCGTGAGTTGCTATCTTGGCTCAAGCACCATCATCCAGCGGTTGCTCATATGAACAAAGCGGATTGGTTTGCTCTCAAGCAGCGTGTTGTGCAGCAACAACCCGAGCTGAAGAGCGATGTCACTTTATGGCGTTTAGTGCAACTTCAGCAAGCCTTCTCCCAAGTAGGCTACGACGAAGACGCAGCACATGCCGCCGCGAAAGCCGCAGTAGACGTTGCGTTAGACTGGCGTAACCGTTTTGAAGTGCCGCAGCAAAGCCTCGATGTACTGGAGGAACTCGCGCAGCACATCCCGTTGGTGGCAATCACCAACGGTAATGTGGATTTAGACCGCATCGGTCTTACGCCTTATTTCCAACAGGTACTTAAAGCAGGACCAGATGGATTGGCGAAACCCGCAACCGATATGTTTACTAAAGCGAAGCGATTCTTGGATATTCCTGCGGAGAATATTCTGCATGTCGGTGATCATCTAACCACGGATGTGCATGGTGCAAAGTTGGCTGGTTTTGCAGCCTGTTGGTTTAATGATATGAATAAAAATGTCATTAACCATTCAAAAACACGTACTTTACCTGATATTGAAATCAATAGTTTGCAGCCGTTACTCACACTTTTTTAATTGCTTTCGCATTAATCCATTCTAATCTCATTTTGTGTCTAGAAAAGCAGCGCAAAGCAACGTAAATTATTCTCTATTAAATAAAAATAGTAACGCCACACGTCGTGGTGAAGATAGTGTTACGGCAGTGGTAGGTCCATGCGAGCTTTTTCAAAACTGGTTCACGATGTCAGTCAACTGAATGACTTTTTAGTCACTTTTCCGACTTCCTCAGATAAACAATATTTAGTACAAATATTGTCGACGCAATCGCGCGAAATTACGACCACACTTGCAGACGCCGTTTTGTCGTCGCTGCCGAATGCTCATGTTATGGGGCATAGTACGCGTAATGTGATTCTGGAAGGGGAGATATTTACCTCTGGTTGCCTAGTGAGTGTGATTGAATTTGAGCAAACCACGCTGACTTCTGCGGTACAAACATACTCTTACTCCCCTGACATTGATGGCGGGGAGCTCAAGCGCTCTCTTCTAATGCAGCATAATTCACAGGTGATCCTCAGCTTTGCTGTGCAAATTGAACGACGTGACTATCCCTTGTTTCAAACCTTCGCCAGTGAAGAAGTAGTGATTTCTGGAGGGTTGGCGCAGAGTATTGACGATGGCTGCTGGGTGCTATATCAAAACCGAGTTTACGATAACGCTGTGGTTGCCGTAGCTTTGCACAGTGATACTTTGAAGTTATGGACTGATGCGTATTCGGAATGGAACCCGATTGGCATGCCACACAAAGTCACTCATGCAAAAGGTACGCGCTTGTATTGTTTAGGTGAGAAGAAAGCGCTGGAAGTATACAAGCGTTACTTGGCGGATGGCCATGACGTGACGCTGAGTCAACTGCTCAGCTTTCCTTTGTATCGAGAAAGCTTAGGGCGAAAGGAAGTTTGTACGGTAACGGAGCTACACGCTGATGGCAGTATGAGCTTCGACAGGCCCTGGTGTCTTGGTGACGAAGTGCAATTTTGCTATAACCATCCCTCGTTAACGCTCGAGCAAGTGCGGCATGGTGTGGTTGAGTTAGCCATGCACCAACCTGAAGTCGTTATGATTTTTAACTGCGCGTCACGGTTAGACTTTATTGACAGCAGCGACGAAGTCCAAGCCTTCAAAGATATTGCGACGACGTTTGGTAGTTACTGTATGGGGGAACTGCATGGTGGTATTGGTCAGCCCGAAATTCTTCATCACAGCCTGACGTATTTAGCGATGCGAGAGGGAGACGAAGTGCAAACATTGAACTTGCCTAAGTCGCCCGTTAGCTCCTCTATTTCACCGTTGTTTAGCTTGATTCGAAATGCGATCGGCGATCTCAACCATATGAACGCGCATATGGGATATCAACTCGATCGCCAAACGCGCAAGTTACAAGAAAGCTATCGACGCGACAGTCGTACGGGGTTACAAAACCGGGTCGCATTGCAAGAGCGGCTGAGTAACATCGATTTGGATGAGCATTTGTTGACTCTAAAGCTACTTAACTTTAGTCATATCAACGAAAAATACGGCTACCGAGTGGGAGATCAATTACTCAAAGATCTCTCAATGCACTTTACGAATCGACTACGAAAGCGTTTCGGCATGCCAACGGCTTTGCAGCTTTATAGTATTGGGGTTGGTGAGTGGGCGTTCATATTTAAAGCTGATCAAAGCAGCGAGACCATCAAACAGCACTTTACGCGTTTTGCTGACGCGGTAGAACAAACTAATTTTGAGCCAATTGGCCTACGTGAAATAGATTATCTTTCTATCTCGCTATGCGGCGGCTTAGTGAGTCGTCGAGACTTTCCATCCGCTTCAGTAGATGAGCTCTTACTCAAAGGCATCGAAGCGAGGCGCTCCGGTGTACGCAGTAATACCCATATCTGTAATGCGAAAGATATTGAAGTCAGTGAGGATGTGCGTAAAGAGCAACTTGGATGGCTAAGTTGCGTCAGTAGAGCCATTCTTAAACAGAATATCATCACTTATAGCCAACCTATTGTGCATGCGGGTAGCCACAAATTGGCAAGCCAAGAATGTTTGGTTCGTATTCTGGAAGCCGATGGAACGGTGATTGCGCCAGGGCGTTTTCTGCCGATTATCTCTGATACGCATCTTTACACTCGACTAAGTCGGCACATGATTCATTCTACGTTGCATTATATGCGAGATAAGCAAGGTGACTTTTCTATAAACTTATCGCCGCAAGATTTGCTCAGTGATAAAACTTTAATGCTTTTAGAGCATGAAATTAGCCAGCTAAATGACCCAAGGCGAATTGGTTTAGAAGTGTTGGAATCTGAGCAGATCAAAGACTACGGCCGAATGATAGAAGTGTGCAGTCATTTTAGAAGCTTAGGGGCGCGTATCATTGTTGATGACTTTGGGTCCGGTTATTCGAATATCGATGAAATCCTAAAGTTGGAGCCAGAAGTCATAAAGCTCGATGGCAGCTTGATTCGTGATATTGATAAAGACTTAAAACAGCGCAAGATCGCTTCCCAGTTGGTGCGTTTGTGCCAGGTGTTTAACGCGGAGACGGTGGCGGAGTTCGTCCACAATCAGGAGGTGTGTACCATTGCACAAGACATGGGGGTGGATTATTTGCAGGGTTACTATCTTGGCGAGCCGACTCGACTGTTTTAATGATGTTTCACGTGAAACTTCTTGTCGTAAAAAACGCAGCGTAGGCTGCGTTTTTTGTTTGGTTCTTCTACTGAGCTTAATGGTTAACGCTTAAGAGCGTGTCCACTCTTTTCTGCTTGGAACAGAGCGAGGTAATGGGCAAAAAAGCGCTGCATTTGTTGTTGGTTGTTTTGTTCTCCAAGTTGCCCGAGCAAATGTGCAGCGACTTCAAACGTACACAAATTACCTTGTTGTTGGTTGCGTCGCAGCTGATATTGTGAGTCCGCCGACGCAGACAATCCCATAGTAGGGATACCTTCTAACCAACGGCTCTTATTGATCATCTTGCTCGCCTCTTGCCAGGTGGCATCTAAAATAATAAACAGCGGAGTTTTGGTTTGTTGCTGGCTTTGGAGTACCACATGTTCGAGTGTGATACTTTCTTCACAGGGGAAGAGCAACACCGGATACCGCGACGGATCAGCTAATAGAGTGAGCAATTCTGCTGGTGGCTGTTTGCGATCCCAGATTACTCGCTCAATGTTGAGTTGGCACTGCTCTAGTAGCTGGCCGGTATTAGTATCACGCTTCAGTTCATTCGGATGCATTAACAGCAGGATGTTGTGCTCACTGGTAAGTTTCGGCATTAGCGAGCACATACAATTGAATTGAAAACCGCAGGTTGGACACGGTTGTGACATTACAGACGAACTCCTTCGCGCACCGGGCTTATCCCATCAGAGAACAGACGCACACCACTGACTTGGTTCGGCGTTGCCGTTGGTGCCATGCTTGGGTTGAGTGGGTAGCTAACCCCAGTGTATTGCATCACGTGTTGAGCCGCTTTAGCTCCGCCACCGCTGACATTAAAAATCAGATCTCGCCAACCATGAGAGGTTTGTTGGCCGAGCATAATCGGGCTTTGCACTAGTGTAATGCGGCTATTAAATCGCCATTCCTTTTCGTGATGTTCAAATATCAGCAATGTACAGCCTCCGGAACCACACCAATCCAACTGTACCAATAGCTCTTCGTTACCATCGCTGTTGAGGTCGTAAGTTAGCCAACGGTATTGGTTATTGTTGGGGGTGGTTTGATGGATAAAGAAGTAGTTGCGCACCGCGGCATCTACTTTTGAATCAAACTCTGCACTAGAAGGGACGTCAGCACTACCGATGGGGTTGTTGGTGCGTTTTTCGGCTGGTTGCATGATGCCTTCATCACGAACGGTGGCAGGATAAAGGACTAAACCACCATCGGCGATTGGGTATACTAAGTTACCGACTTTTTCTTTGGTCGCTTTGAGCTGATTGCCTTCTCGAGTAAACAGTCGCTCTGACATTAGCCTTTGCTGTTGATGATGCGTCATGACAACTTGAACCTGAGACGGACTTAACTGTTGCCAGTAACCACGCTCGATTAATGGTGCTTGTCCATTGGCGTAACGGTATTTTGTTGTGGCGCTGTGGTCTGGGTTTAAGGTCATTTGTACTTCAAAGCCTTGTGATTGGGTTGAGGTCGCGACATAGGTATTAGCCCAGCCAAGCGTTGCATCGACGTTTGCAGCCATACCACAACCTTGATACGTCTCGCCATCATGTTTTAGTGTTGCTTTCCAGCCATACAAAGAATCGCTCATTGTGTCTGAGCAGAGGTTTTCTGTTAAGCGAAGCTCACCATCTTGTAGTTGATAAGTGCGCTGGCGAGGTTGAAGCTGACTGCTTTTAATCGCTAATTTTGTGGTTTGTTTGCCGATTTGCTGGAATGTTAGTCCATTAGCCTCAAAGCTTGCCGACCAAGAAGGCTCATTACCAAACACGCGAGTTGGTTTGTTTGGTTGCTGACAACGGTTTGGATTTTCCGTTGTGAGGAAGTTCACTTGTTCCACGACAAAGTTAGCATCGAAATCAGCAGAAAACCCATCGATGCCCGGTTGGTTGAGGTGGCCGATAACCTCGCCATACATAGTCTGGTAAGGCTCGTTATTTAACTGAATTGCTCGTTGCATTTGTTGTGGTGATAGTTGCAACCAATATTGCTTGTCGCTGCCGCAAGGCATGATGTATTGGCTCTCGTGACCGACGATCACTTTTCCGCGTAGCATAAAAGTTTGAGGTTGAATGGTTTCAGGCTTATCTAAGGTTGCTGGTGGAGAGGTTGGGTCAGCAGCACCAGATTGTGGCGGCTGTGAACTACATGCTTGCAGAACCAGCAGGGTGGCAAGCGCCACTGGGTTTTTCAAAGCCTTCATGTTATATCTTCCTCATTATTGTTACTCAATCGGCATCGGATGGCATTATGGCATATTGGTTATTTAAAACTGAACCAGATACCTTTTCTATTGACACGCTTCGAACCCAAAAGGTTTCATGTTGGGAGGGAGTTCGTAATTATCAGGCGCGCAATATGATGCGTGACCAAGTGAAGGTGGGCGATTTAGTTCTGATTTACCACTCTTCCTGTAAACATGTTGGCGTGGCAGGTATTGCTAAAGTTGTGAGAGAAGCCTATCCCGATCATTTCCAATTCGATCCCGAAAGCGATTACTACGATCCAAAGTCAGACCCAGACAACCCGCGTTGGATTATGGTGGATGTCGAGTTTGTACGTAAAACGGCGCGAGTGATTCCGTTGTCGGTGATGAAAGCGATGCCAGAACTTGAGAACATGCCGTTGGTGAAACGTGGAAATCGCTTGTCGATTATGCCCGTGACAGAAGAAGAATGGGACGCGATTCTTGGCAAAGAGAAGCTGCCAAGTCAGCGATAAAAGAGAAGGGCTGCGAATGTGCAGCCCTTCATTATTTGGAGTATTGAAGCTTACAGCAAGTGTTCTTGTAGGTAGTGTGCAACCGCATCTTCCGCATTGCTGCCAATCACTTCATTATTTGGTAGAGCTTTCATCACTTTTTCGTGTGATGTACCCATAACTAGCCCTTTACCTGCCATCGACAGCATTTCTACGTCATTCATGCCATCACCAAATGCTACGCAGTTTTCTAACGTGAGGTCGAGTTTTTTCGCTACCGCTTCAAGAGCATGGCCTTTAGATACGCCAGCGCTCATTACTTCCAAACACCAAGGCGTTGAAAATGCGATGTTCAGCTTATCACCAAACTGCTCACGTAGTTTGTTTTCAAATACGACCAAACGTTCGTGGTCTTCTCCTGGATGCGTGAAGAAAACTTTCGCAATACCGTCAGTTGGGGCTTGGTCTTCATCAAATAAGACGTAAGTGAATTCATCGTGGAAGTCACGTAACGTTTCATCATCCTTGTTCATCAACCAGCTATCATTTTGATACATGTGAATAAGTATTTCTTGATCATGTTTGATCGTGTCGATCACGCCTTGTACCAGTTCCGCAGGGACATTCTCGCTGTACATTAGCTGATCTTCCTGGTCATGCACTCGGGCACCATTCGACGTGATCATATAAGCTGGAATGCCAACTTGGCGACGGATGCTCGCAACGTCTACGTGGTGACGGCCGGTTGCAAAGACAAAGGTATAACCCTTTTCATGCAGCGCTTTTAGCGTCTCTTTTGAGTAAGCACTGAGCTGATGGTTTGGTGCGAGTAACGTGCCATCCAGATCAGAGGCAACGATTTTGGTGATCTCTTTGCAAGGTAGCGATGTGCTCATGAAGTCCTCGTAAACGGTTTGGATAGTGTGGAACAGGTGAATTGCAAACGGAGTACAGCAGACTGACTAGATCGTACTGCTCCGAATGCGGGGGAACTTGGGCCCGTAGCACTATGCGGTTAAACACTGTGTCAAAGTAGCCAAGTTCAAGCAGTGTACGCCAAAATGAGGATGAAAAAGAGGGTAAATCGATGTGTAGACATTTCCTCTTTAATCTTAGTCGTGAAATGGTCGCCTAGAGTTCTTATTGTGCTTGTTCGTTTGATGGCGATTTAGGGTCATTCATAAAGCGGAAAATCGCATCGAGCGCTTGATTACGATACTTGTCGGTCTCGAATAAGATTTCATGCTGTGCGCCTTCGATGGAAAGCAGCTCCGCGTGCGGGTTGGTTTTCCGCAATTTATCAATAAAACGCTTTTGCGCGAGGTTGCTAACAATCCGATCGTTTCCGGCTTGGATTAGGATTACTGGTATTTTGACTTGGCGAGTTAATAAAAAGCACTGCTTAGCGGCCATGAGCCCTTGCCAAACCCAGCGAGTGCTTGGCCCACCGACTTGCAGTTCCGGTTTTTCCGTATATAGGTTTCGGAACCATTGGTAGCGGCCGTAACTTTGGCTAAGTGGGTTATCTTCAAAGGGCTTAGGGAAGTAGGCCTGATGTCCTGGTGCATAGCGTGGCAAAGTCGATACCGCTGACATAATTTGTGTGACCGGAATCGCTATTGGTGATAGGTACCATGGCAGGTTAATGCCAAACATGGGCGCACTTAGAATCAAACCAGTAAAAGGGTGTTCTGGGTGAGTTTGCAGGTAACGTGTGGCGATCGCGCCGCCCATAGAGTGCGCGATGATGAAGCATTGTTGATATTCGCTAAGGTCGTGTTTTTTTACGACGATGTCCATATCATCAATATAATCAGTAAAGTCATAGACGTGACCCATATCTGAGTCAGATAATAAACGATCTGATAAACCTTGTCCGCGGTGGTCAAAGGAATAGACATCGAAACCTTGGCGGTAGAGATCGTAAAACAGCTCTTGGTATTTCCAGGAAGACTCAATGCGTCCATTTACGATGAGCACGGCTTTTTTATGCTCTGGGTTGGTTAGCTTGCACCAGTAAATGTTCTTTTTCTCAGTCCCTTTAACAAAGCCCTCTTGGCGAGTTTGCCAAAGTGCTGCGATCGGACCACCAATTGCTTGCTCAAATAATGTCTCTTGAGTATAAGTCAAAGGTGAATGGTTAGTCGCCATTAGTTGATTACCTGAAGATACGTTGTTTACGCGATGTATCATCGAAGAATTAGTGAGGAAATGCAATGGATACCCATGTCTGGTTAGCTTATGTAGTAACAGCAATCGTTTTTAGTTTGGCTCCGGGCTCTGGCACGGTGAACTCAATCAGTAATGGTTTGAGTTACGGTACCCGTAAATCACTGGGTGCCATTATTGGCTTACAAATTGGTTTAGTTATCCACATCGCGCTGGTGGGGGCGGGTATTGGTGCGCTTGTCGCGCAGTCAGCAACCGCATTTTCTGTCATTAAATGGGTTGGTGCCGCTTATCTGGTTTGGCTGGGGGTTCAGAAATGGCGCGACACATCAAGCTTAGTCGCAGCTGAAAACCACAACGAGATGTCAGGCACGGCGCTGTTGTACAAGGCAGTGTTAATTAACCTCACCAACCCTAAATCGATTGTTTTTCTGGTGGCGTTGTTCCCGCAGTTTATTGACCCGGCAAAAGACCAAATCACGCAACTGTTGGTGCTTGGCGTCACTACGGTCGTGATTGATGCGTGTGTAATGTTGGGTTACACGAGCTTGGCAGCACAAATGGGACGCTTTATTCGCTCCGATAAAATCATGGGAAAAATAAACAAAGTATTCGGTTCAATGTTCATGGGTTGTGGTGCATTATTAGCAGCTGCAAAGTCATAAGCCATTTATAGGTCCTTCTTTAGCATGAATACAACGTATGTCGCTCGCCAGCCGATCTTTAACCGAAAAAGACAGACGCTGGGTTATGAATTGTTGTTTCGAGACGGGGAGAGTAACGCATACCCTTCACATATTGATTCAAATCGAGCGACATACCGACTGATCGTCGAAAACTTCCTATCGCTGGGTACTAACCCAGTGATTGCCTCTTCTAGATGCTTTATTAACTTTCCTCATCAAAGCTTGGTGCGACGTTTGCCGCGCAGTTTGCCGAAAAACAAAATTGTCATCGAAGTGTTGGAAACGTGCCAACCTACGGATGAGCTTCTTGATGCGATTCGTGAGTTTTATCGAGAAGGTTACTTGATCGCTTTGGATGACTTCACCCTAACACCAGAATGGCGCCGTTTTTTGCCATATGTGCATATTGTGAAGCTCGACATTATGGCGATGGGGCTTGAAAAGGCCTGTGAACTGGTCAAAACACACCTTGCCAAACGCGTCAAATACCACTTTTTAGCAGAACGTGTTGAAACCGCAGAAGAGTTTGAGCAAGCGAAAGCGGCTGGCTTTAAATTTTTCCAAGGTTATTTTTTTAGCAAGCCACTCGTCTCGCAGACTAAATACGTCAGTCCTGAGCAAGTGTTGGCATTGCAACTGTTTCGTGAAGTTTGTGCTCCTGAGCCTGACTTTACTCGTATCGAGTCCATCATTACGCAAGATGTCGCGTTGTCGTATAAATTATTGCGTTTTGTAAATACGCAAGCGCCGAATTTGGCTGTCGAAATCAGCTCTTTTCGTCAGGCATTGATTTATCTTGGCCAGGATAACCTTAAGCAGTTTGTCTCTTTGGTTGTGGCATCGTATATCTCCAGTAACAAGCCTCGAGAGCTGTATCACCTTTCATTGCAACGAGCTCAATTTTGCCAATTGATGTCGCGCTATCAGCCATTCTCTCATCTCAACGAACAAGGTTTCATGGTTGGTTTGCTGTCGATTCTAGATGCGTTGCTGGATCTTTCGGTGGAATCTTTAGTTAGGCAGTTACCGCTTAGTCATTCAGTACAACAAGCGCTATTACATCGCAAAGGGGTTTATGGTGCACTTATTTCCCTTGAAGAGTGCTACGAGCGTGCCGATTGGTCAGGGGTTGAAAAAATCACGATGCAATTGGGGTTGCCTTTAGAGGAAGTGAAGCTCTCCTTAGGTGAAGCGGTTCGCTGGAGTCAAAGCGTCGCGACTGCATAATTTCTGGTCTTATCTTTTATCTCTTTGAATCTCTCTCTTTACAATCAAGCTGTTCGTTAGATGTGAAACTTTTATGACGATGGACGGTTTCCTCTTGACGATATACCTTAATTAAATAAACATATACGCATATCCATATATAGGTATGTTCATTATGCTTCCACATCAGTTTTTTAAGCTGTTATCCGATGAAACACGCGTACGTTGTTTAATGCTCGTGGCCCGTGAAGGTGAAACTTGCGTTGGTGATTTGGCGTTTGCTCTGCAAGAGAGCCAGCCGAAAGTTTCTCGTCATCTTGCTCAGTTACGATCCAGTGGCATCTTGGTGGATAAACGCCAAGGACAATGGGTGTATTACGAGTTATCACAGCAATTACCAGGTTGGATGCGAAAGTTAATTGAAGACTTAGTGGCATCAAACTGTTTGAAGCAGGAATACCAAGACGACATCACACGCTTACACGATAAAAGTCGTGAGGCTTGCTGTTAACAGCGAATAGAGATTCAAGGTAGAAGATTAGAGGGTAAAACTATGACAATTAAAGTAGGAATTAATGGCTTTGGCCGAATTGGTCGCTTAGCGCTGCGAGCGGCATTTGATTGGCCAGAATTGGAGTTTGTGTTAATCAACGATGTCGCAGGTGACGCAGCTACGCTTGGTCACTTATTAGAATTCGATTCAGTGCAAGGTCGTTGGCATCATGGAGTTCAGGTCGAAGGCAGTGAGCTCGTCATCAACGGCAAGCGTGTCGCCACGACTCAACAACGCGATATCGATGCGGTGAACTGGTCTGATTGTGATGTTGTGATTGAAGCGACAGGCGTACATCGCAAAACATCATTCCTAAATAAATACCTAGAGCAAGGTGTGAAACGTGTCGTGGTAAGCGCACCTGTGAAAGAAGAAGGTATCGCGAACATTGTGGTGGGCGTGAACGACCATATTTTCGACCCTGAAAAACATCGTATCGTGACAGCAGCTTCGTGTACGACTAACTGTATCGCACCTGTGGTTAAAGTCATTCATGAGAAATTGGGTATCGAAAAATCTTCTTTTACGACCATTCACGACCTGACGAATACGCAAACTATTTTGGATGCGCCACACAAAGATCTACGCCGTGCAAGAGCATGTGGCATGAGCCTTATCCCGACCACGACGGGTAGCGCGAAGGCGATTGTCGAAATTTTCCCAGAATTAAAAGACAAAATTAATGGTCATGCGGTTCGCGTACCTCTAGCAAACGCATCGTTAACAGACATCATTTTTGATGTGAAGCGTGATACCACAGCAGAAGAAGTGAATGCACTGTTAAAAGAAGCATCTGAAGGTGATTTGAAAGGCATCCTTGGCTTCGAAGAGCGTCCTTTAGTTTCTATCGATTATAAAGGCGACCAACGTTCAACCATCGTTGATGCGCAATCAACCATGGTTGTGGGTTCTCGTATGGTTAAGATTTACGCTTGGTACGATAACGAAATGGGTTATGCAACGCGCACAGCAGAGCTGGTTCGTAACGTTGGTTTGGCTTAAAAGGGGGTCACAATGTCTCATCCTACATGGCAATTAGATTTGGACTCCGGTGCTTTAATCTTAACACCGTGCCCAGGAACGAAAGGTGTCGATTTGCATGCGTCGTTAGAACAGTTGAAAGAGCAGGGTGTTCAAGCGGTCGTTACTGCATTAGATGATAGTGAATTAGCTGCGAAGAATGTCTCTGCATTGGGGGAAGCCACTCAGCAACTGGGTATGAAATGGTTCCAGATCGAGATTGAAGACGACTGCGCACCAGATGAAGAGTTTGCGGTGAAGTGGCGACAAGCCAGTCCGGAACTGCACGCGATTCTTGCTCAAGGTGGCAAAGTTGCGATGCATTGCATGGGTGGTTCGGGGCGCACAGGTTTGTTCGCTGCTCACCTACTCCTAGAAAAGGAATGGCAGTTAGAAGATATCGTGCGAGAAGTGCAGGCATTGCGCCCTGGTGCATTTACAAAACCTGTGCAAGTTGAGTACATCGAACGCGTGGCTCAAGACGCTTGATCAGCTTAAATAGCTTTTGGTTCATCATGATCCAAAAGCTAAATTCGAGCTTCTTCAGGATACGACTGTTTACAAAAAATGCCATTAACATTAACTAATGCATTGTTTTTAAATTGTATTTTTCTTTTTATTGATGTTGGGGCATTTTTTGAAAATCACAGCAACATTGTATTGGTCAATGTTGCTGTACAGGTTAGGAAGTATTTAGAACATGATGATCTAAATACTTCTATCGCTGTACATATGAGGTCAATATGATTTCTCAATTAAGCAAAAGTATTCGTCAGTACATGTTAGTGACGTTTAACTATTGGAACTTTACGGTGACCGATGGCGCACTGCGTATGCTGGTGGTGCTCTATTTTCATGACTTAGGTTATTCCACGTTAGCTATTGCCTCACTGTTTCTTTTCTATGAATTTTTTGGTGTGGTGACAAACCTGGTTGGTGGTTGGTTGGGCGCAAGGTTAGGCCTAAATAAAACCATGAACATTGGTTTAGCGATGCAAGTGTTTGCGTTGCTGATGCTCGCAGTACCAAATGCATGGCTGACCATTCCTTGGGTGATGGCAGCGCAAGCTCTGTCGGGGATTGCCAAAGATCTGAACAAAATGAGTGCTAAGAGCGCGATTAAAACGCTAGTACCAGACGAGCAGCAAGGTGCGCTCTACAAATGGGTAGCGATTTTGACTGGCTCGAAGAATGCACTCAAAGGAGCGGGCTTTTTTGTTGGTGGCTTGCTGCTGTCTTGGGTGGGTTTTCAAAACTCGATGTTTATTATGGCGGGTGTACTTACATTAGTGTTTGTTTGCAGCATGATCTGGCTAGAAGCGGACATGGGTAAAGCAAAGAGTAAACCTAAGTTTCGCCAAATATTCTCCAAGTCTGAATCGATAAACATTTTATCCGCAGCACGCATGTTCTTGTTTGGTGCTCGTGATGTGTGGTTTGTCGTTGCTCTGCCTATTTATCTTGGTAGCGTGTTTGGCTGGGATCACTTGTGGGTTGGTAGCTTTCTCGCTGCGTGGGTCATTGCTTATGGGTTTGTGCAAGGCTTTGCGCCGCGTATTACTGGCAAAGCGCAAGGTCGTGTGCCTGATGGTAGTGCAGCATTGGTGTGGGCAGGAATCCTAGCGTTAATTACGGCTGGTATTGCTTATGGTGTGCAAATCGATTGGCAGCCTGAATTGGTGATTGTGGTAGGTTTGATGATTTTTGGCGCTGTGTTTGCCATTAACTCTTCGCTGCACTCGTACTTGATAGTGAGCTACGCTAAAGGCGATGGCGTCTCGTTGGATGTCGGTTTTTACTACATGGCCAATGCGATGGGACGTTTGATTGGCACGGTATTATCGGGTTGGATCTACCAAGAGGCTGGTCTTACAGCGTGCTTATGGGTTTCTTTTGCTTTCTTGGCACTGACGACGCTGATTTCAATTAAGTTGCCAAAAGCTAATGTTGCTACTGCGTAACTACCCCCAGTATCGCTATCTGTAGATGGTATAAATGGCTCCAAATCGGAGCCATTTTTGTTTCTTATGCGCCGTTTGGTGTAATCAGATTGTGTCGGTTTGGCATGGAGAGTGAATACTGATGCTTGGTTTTTGGTTCTCGTTAAGTGATTAGAGTGGTGATGAAATCCCCGTTGTAGGTCATTGTTGAGTTAAAAATAAGCAAAAACAGATTGTTAACCATTTCACTGGTTGAGATTTACCCTATGCTATAAACGATAAGCGACTTAAAGTAGGGAAAGGTATGAGAGAAAGGGTTCTGTTTTTTGATTTATTGCGCTGCTTCGCAGCGGTAGCAGTGATCGCCATTCACGTCTTGGCACCGTATCGAAATGAGTTAGGAGTGATTCCATTTGACCAATGGCTGACAGCGGTAGGCGTGAATAGCGTAACCCGCTGGGCAGTGCCAGTTTTTATTTTGATCACCGGAGCGCTAATGCTCAGTGACACTCGACCATTTGACGGTAAGTATTATATCAAAAGGCGTTTGGGCAAAGTTTTAGTTCCATTTATTATTTGGTCGATGTTTTATGCATACCTTTCAGGCTGGACTTCTCAAGGCTTTGATTTTGAAACCGTAAAAGAGGTATTAAGCAATAGCCCATTCCACGCAACGTATTACCATCTCGGCTTTTTCTATTACTTTATACCACTGTATTTTGTGATTCCGCTGTTTCAATGGATGGTACGCAACGTGGATGACAACGTCTTGTATACCTATCTCGCATTTTGGCTTTTCACCAGCACACTGTTCTTGTTCAAGATTGATGGCCCTTGGAGTAATCAGATGTGGCTTTATATGGGTTACCTTCCACTGGGGTATGTTTTATTTCAAAAGGTACCTTCGAATCGCTCTATGGTGACCTTATTTGTTGGGCTAGGACTCGTGGCGTTGTCAGTGACCTTTACGATGGTTGTGACAAATAGCTTAGAGGCGGAGAAGTATACGGTTGGGCGTTGGCTCTCTTATAAAACACTGAATGTGATTCTAGCGGCTTCGATGATTTTTATGATCGGGCGTTACTTCGGTGAAGGCTTATCACCAAAAGTACAAAAAGTGGTTAGTGTGATCAGTCAGCACAGCTTAGGGATTTACTTACTTCACCCTATTTTCTTATGGCCGATGAAAGAGTTCGGTTGGTACACAGGACATCCTGCGTGGGTGATTCCAGTCTGGATCGTTCTAAGTGGAGCTGGAGCCTTGGCGATGAGCTATCTCTTTTCTCGTTCTGCCAAGACTCGTTGGTTACTGCCTTAACGTTTGATAGCGAAGTGAAGGAACTTGTTGCCGCGATAGGTCAGTGTTCCCTTATCTCCAGGGTTGAGTGCATGGTAGTAATGCACTCCAATTTGGAATTCACGCTTTGGACCGATAGAACCACGTTGAACGTAAATCCAATACTCTTGATCGTCTTGACCTGGTGGTGCGTTTGGTATGTCTATCGCTTGTTTATCTAAAACCGTTACCTGCGCGCTTTGCTCTGGAGCGTCTTCGCCCACATAGTGCTTACTATAAAAACGGAAAAACACCCACGCGCCCAAAGCAATAAGGGCGAATAGGGCGACAATAAGTGAGATTGGCATATTAACCTCCAATGTTTTATCGGGTCCCATTCTACAGAACTCGCTGACGAAACGATGAGTTGAGGTAACTTATTCATAATCTAATGAAAGGGACATGAATTTTATTCGGCGCACTTCACGGTTTATCTCAATGGGGACGCGATGAAATCGTTGCTTCATCTGCAAGCTACGTCACTAAAGCTGAACTAAGCAGCTTTCACTTGTCTGGCTATATGAGCTCAAGGGCACAAATTGAAAGTAAAATTGCACTTAACGGCTCGAAAAAGCTCTAAATTTATAGAAGAATAAAAATAATGAACATAGGAAGGGTCTGGTAAGGAGGGTTACGATGTCAGATATTGAAAAAGTAGTCATGCGTACCCGAACGATCGAAAAACTTTTGCGTACTCAGTACCATGCAGAAGGGAAAGGGTTGCACCAACTTATTAATAGTTGTGAAGAACGTTTACCGCATGACGTGATAGCAAAGCTTCGATTCATCGCGACAGTGCGTAATAAAGTGGTGCACGAAGACGATTACAAGCTGGATGATCGTAAAGGCTTTATGGCGGCATGTGATGCTTGTGAAAAAGAGCTGACACCAAGAAGCTCTCGCTTTATTTGGCGTACAGCAATTTTGCTAATGACGTTGATTACGCTGGCCGCTCTTGGTTTCTACTATATGCACTGGGATATTTTGTCTAAGCACATTCAGTAGAGCTATACAGATAAATAAAAAAGGACGCATTTGCGTCCTTTTTTATTTTAAATCATTGGGTTAGTACATCATTGGCAGTGTCATTAAACCCACAACCACTGCAATCATAACCAGCCCTTGTTTTTGAGAAGATGAAATCATAACACTACCCCTTAATCTTTGATGAACTCGATGAATTTAATATAGCACTGTTTTTGGGGTTTGATCAACATATGCTCGTTAATCTTTTCAAAAACCACACTTAACTTGTCTGGTTTTACGTGATTCTGACTAATGAAACTATGTTTTTTGTCCTGTATTTAAAGTGTTCACATTGTTTTGTTTTTATCCTTTCTTGTTTTAAGTGTTTGATTTTATAATGTTAAATGGTTTGTGGTGTTGGCTTTGTAATTGTTTTTTGTTTCGAATGGTATGTTGGGTCTTTATTTTGTCTGTATTTCTCAAAAATTGAGAAAATTAAAAAATGTGCTATGAGGTTACATCGTCAAATCGAAAGCATGGAGTGAGATTTTCGTACCTTATGAGAAAATATGGGCTTCAAAAGTGTTTAGTGATTTTATGGTTTATGAAGTCCGCACTTTTATCTGTTATTGAAATTATGATTTTATTTATCATTGACTTACTTTTCTTGTCTGATATTTTTTTTACTGAATTAAGGTCAGTTTTCTTAGTTTTTACCCCTAATCATCAGTAGCTCCTCCTCTCTTAGAGCGCTACTAAGACTATTTTCTATTTTGTGTCTGTTATTTATTCTTGTTGCCTGCATTACATACATCCTGGTGGTTTAATCGTCAGTTTGTGAAATGGCGGCTTACCTGGAGCACTTATCTGTTTTTCAGTTAAATAGTTTTAGAAAGCGCTGGTTATTGTGTCGTGTGATTTGATGGGTTCGGCTGATGAGCAAAGCTTGGCCCCAATGTTTAGTGGCATCATTCAGGCTCATCGGCTTTATTATTACGTAGGCTGAGGGTTACAAAATGTTTCGAATCGCTAGCGAGATCCAACTTTCGTAGATTGTGTCTTTACATCAAAACTGGTCTACCTAGACTAGCGGCGAGTTTAAGTAAAAGGTGTATACTGCATGTGGAGTTGGCTGGCGATAGGGCTATCAGGTGTGTATTCCGTGTTGGGAGCAAAGCAAGCTAACCCGACACAATCCCTCGTGTTTAAAATCTTTACTCTGCTACTTCTTCTTGTGTTGGTGTTAACTCAAGGTGCATCCGCAACATATACCTACTGGATTGCGGGTGGGCTGATTGTGTCTATGGTGGCAGATACGCTGCACTCGTTTAAAACTCGTAAGCTAATCTATTTTTCGGCTTATCTGGTCGCTCAGGTATGCTACAGCAAGTCATTTTGGGTGCAGCTTAATGGTGAGATTGTCTGGTGGCTGTTGGCCCTGTTGCTTGCAGCGAGTATCGTGGCGTTCTTTTTGTTGCTACCTCAACTCGACTCTCTGGTATTCCCTGTTGTGATCATGGGGATGATGCTGGTTCAACTTGCTTGGGCAGCCGGTGAAGTTTGGTTACAAGTGCCGAGTTACGCCAATGCTATCGGTTTTAGCGGAACCTTAGTTCTGATCTATTCGGCGCTGGCATACGCGATACACGGTTATCGAAAACCGATGAAACACGCCTATTTGTGGGTGAGTGGTAGTTACTTTTTTGCTCATGCCCTCATTGTTGCCTCAATCATTTACTAATTTAAGTCAAAGCAGCTCTTGAGGATTTCAGTAAACTGAACGCATTGTTCTTAATAACTGGAGTCAATAATGAGTGAAATCCATGCTCACGAGCTGCTAAACCTACTTAGAGAAACGCCAATGGAGCGCGAAGCCCTCACACAGCACTTTGGCGCTAGCGTTCGCTTTCACACCTGTAAACTGAATGATCTAGACTTAGATGCATTACTAGCATTTTTGCTCAAGCGCGACAAAATTCGTGAGCTTGAACGTAAGTTTGTGGTCAATATGGTGCGAGTTTGCAATCACTAAACGGCGGCTAAGATCGAGGGTGAATATGGTGTTTTCGCCCTCAGTCATATGCTCATGTTGTCAGTTTGCTATACACTGGCCGCCATTTTTTAGGTGAGGCCAGAATATGGACATTCTTTCTGCAGCGACCATGCTGTTTCTAATCATGGACCCTCTCGGTAACTTGCCGATTGTGTTGTCTATTCTCAAACATATCGATCCCAAGCGTCGTCGTAAGGTATTGATTCGTGAACTACTGTTTGCCTTACTGATCTTGATGCTGTTTCTGTTTGCAGGACAAAGCATCTTAAGTTTTTTGCATGTCCAGCCAGAAACGCTCAGCATTTCAGGTGGCATTATTCTCTTCATTATTGCGATTAAGATGATTTTCCCGAGTGCCGGCAGCATCACTGGACTGGCAGCAGGCGAGGAGCCCTTTATTGTTCCGATGGCCATTCCTATGATCGCGGGCCCTTCAGTGATTGCAGCCTTGCTTTTACTGTCTTCGCAACATCCAGAGAAAATGTTGGAAATGTCAGCATCAGTCGTAATTGCGTGGGGCGCAACATTTTTTATACTGATGTTTTATGGCTTCTTTAATCGCTTGTTGGGTGAACGTGGGTTGAAGGCGGTAGAACGCTTAATGGGCTTGTTACTGGTGATGATCTCCACTCAAATGTTCTTGGATGGTGTAAAAAGTTACATTGGGTGACGAACGAAACGCAGAAAAAAAGCCGCTCACAAGAGCGGCTTTTTCGTATCTGAGCGATTACATCATGTGTTTACGACGAATATCGAGTAGGGCAAAAATACCAAAAATCAGGATTGAATATTTTTCCCAACTGCTCATTTTTATTTTGTCGCCAAATGCACCAATGAAGATGGCCATTTGTAAACCGTGCATGATGAACAAAAAAGCGGTCATGATGTATAGCGCAATCGCGGCATTGCCGGGAAAGGGCATAAAAATATTTAGGATTAATACTAACCAAACAAAGGCGATAGCCGCTTTGGCCAGCATAATTAGTGCTTTCATTTAAGTATCCTTTTAAATCGAGGCGTTATGCGGAGGTACGTTCGTACAGACGATAGCTCACTTGGCCTGCTGTTTTTTCTCGATGTAATTGCCAGTTTTCTGGTAAGTCGGCAATATTGAGTTCTTTTTCTGTTTCAATATAAATCATCGCATCTTCCGCGAGCCAGCCATTTTGTTCTAGCAGAGCCACGGTCTCATCCAATAGACCTTTGCGAAACGGTGGGTCAATAAACACCACATGGTGAGCAGAACCCGGTTGCTTCAAAAAACTCAGTGCGTCGGTATTTACCACTTGGATGTTGTTCGCGTTAAGAGAGGCAACATTCTTTTGTAACTGTTGGAAAGCTTGTGGGTTTAGCTCAACCATGGTCACTTGCTCTGCTTGGCGTGAAGCTGACTCAAATCCCAAGCCGCCAGAGCCAGCAAACAAGTCGAGACATTTTGCCTGTGGTACATCTTGAGCTAACCAGTTAAACAGCGTTTCTTTGACGCGATCGGTCGTGGGGCGTAAGCCTTCAGCATCGTGTACAGGAAGTTTTCTGCCTCTCCATAAGCCACTAATAATGCGAACAAAGCCCGTTGTTGGCTTTTTTTGTGATGAGTTTTGCTGGCGACGTCTTACCATAGATTTTTTGACCGCTAATAAAGTGATACTATATCTAATCGCCCAAGCAATGAGCTTGGAGCTTGGATACAGCCCAGAATATTCAAGATGACAGAGTGTAACACTAATAAGATTAGAATTACCTAATCGGAAAGTTTTCAGAACTTTGTCATTAGCCTTTTTTAGACAGATAATAATCTTGTCAAAAAAGAGTCATTAATAGATAAAAGAACAATCTAGGATAGCCCCAGATGACGGAAAAAAAGAAGCGCGGATTACTTTCGTGGCTAGGTTTTGGTGACGAAGAACAAAGCCCAAAACCAAAAACTGAAGAAACAGTAAAAGAAGAAGCAGTGGAAGCGCCTTCTGAAGAGCAGCAAACCGAAGCGGTTGCTGAGCAAGCGGAAGCTACGCTAGAACTTGAAGAAGAAGAGAAACAATCAGAGGCTGCCCCAGCAGAAGCAGAAGCAGAAGCAGAAGCAGAAGCAGAAGCAGAAGCAGAAGCAGAAGCAGAAGCAGAAGCAGAGGCAGAGGCAGAGGAGCCAGAAGTCGTATCGGCCGCGCCTCGTGTTCAAGAACAAGAAAAGCCAACAGAAAGCTTTTTTGCTCGTCTTAAACGCAGCCTAAGCCGAACAAAAGCAAATATTGGTGCTGGCTTCTTCGGTCTGTTCAGCGGTAAGAAAATCGATGAAGACTTATTTGAAGAGCTAGAAGAGCAACTGCTTATTGCTGATGTGGGCATGAATACCACAACAAAAATTATCAACAACCTGACAGAAAAAGCCACACGTGGCGATCTGAAAGACGGCGAAGCCCTTTATGGTTTGTTGAAAGAAGAAATGGCCGAGATTCTTTCTAAAGTCGAACAGCCACTAGAAATCGATAGCAACAAAACGCCTTACGTCATCTTGATGGTGGGTGTAAATGGCGTGGGTAAAACCACGACCATCGGTAAGTTAGCGAAGCAGTTCCAAACTCAAGGCAAAAAAGTGATGCTTGCAGCGGGCGATACTTTCCGTGCCGCAGCGGTTGAGCAGCTACAAGTGTGGGGTGAACGTAATAATGTTCCTGTGATTGCTCAACATACTGGCGCAGACAGTGCCTCTGTTATCTATGATGCGATTGAAGCGGCAAAAGCGCGTGGTGTGGATGTGGTGATTGCTGATACAGCAGGTCGTCTACAGAACAAAGCGAACCTAATGGAAGAGCTGCGTAAGATTGTACGTGTGATGAAGAAAATTGATGACTCTGCACCACATGAGATCATGCTAACGCTTGATGCAGGTACAGGACAAAATGCCATTAGCCAAGCGAAACTTTTCAGTGATGTTGCCCCTCTAACCGGGATTACTTTGACTAAGCTGGATGGTACAGCCAAGGGCGGCGTAATTTTCGCTATTGCTGATCAGTTCGGTATTCCAATTCGTTACATTGGTGTGGGTGAAGGTATCGAAGACTTGCGTCCATTTGAAACTCAAGAGTTTATTGACGCACTGTTTAGTCGTGAAGAATAAAAAGAGTTAGAGGAAATCAACGGTGATCAAATTTCAGCAAGTAAGCAAAGCTTACCGAGGTGGTCGACAAGCACTGCAAAAAGTCGATTTTCACCTGAGGCGCGGTGAAATGGCGTTTTTAGGCGGACATTCCGGGGCTGGTAAAAGTACCTTGCTGAAATTGATCTGCGCGATAGAGCGACCAACCGATGGCAAAATCCATTTTAATGGCCACGACATCACGCGTATTCCAGGCAAAGACATCCCTTTTTTGCGCCGCAATATTGGGATTGTTTTTCAAGATCATCGCCTATTGATGGATCGCAGTGTGTACGACAATGTCGCTCTGCCAATGCGTATCGAATCGATTTCTGAAAACGAAATCAAACGCCGTGTTTCTGCGGCGTTAGATAAAACGGGCTTACTCGATAAAGCTCGTTGTCTACCTAGTCAACTTTCTGGTGGTGAACAACAGCGCGTCGGTATTGCCCGTGCTGTGGTTAATCGACCAACGTTGCTGGTGGCTGATGAGCCGACGGGTAACCTTGACCCAGAATTATCCAACCGTGTGTTGCGTCTATTCGAAGAATTTAACCGTGCGGGCGTGACTATACTACTTGCCACGCACGATGTGGGGTTAGTAAACACTCGCCCACAGTATCGTCATTTTGAATTGAACCAAGGCTTCCTAAGTGAGGTAGAAGACTATGGCAGGTAACAAGCACTCCCAAAAGAAGGGGAAAGGCCGCAGTGCCAAGCGTGCGAATACCGATGGTTTTTTCTCTGTCCACGCAAAACAAGCTAAATCCTCTTTTAGCGCCTTATGGCAACGACCACTAGGCAACATTCTGACCCTAGCGGTCATCTCCATGGCACTTGCCATGCCAGCTTGTTTGTATCTATTGGGGAAAAACGTTGCAGGGGCAGCGGAAGATGTCGCTTCTCCTTCACAAGTTAGTGCTTACTTAGTTGAAGGCATGCCGGATGCGCGAGTGATGGTTCTCAAAGATCAAATTGAAACTTGGCCTTTGGTAAAAGAGGTAGAATATATTTCACCGCAACAAGGTCTATCTGATTTAAGCCAATATGCAGGGTTCGACCAAGCTATCAGTCTTTTAAGTGGCTATGCGCTTCCTGGTGTGTTGGTGATTACGCCAGATTCGGAGCTAAAAAGTGATATTCAGTCATTAGCCAAAGACGTTCGAGAGCAACAAGATGTGACCGACGTGAGACTTGACGAAGACTGGCTGGCGCGTCTTGATGCCATCAAAACTCTCGCGAGTATTATTGTCATTACCCTGACAGTGCTGATGCTCGGTGCGGTATTTTTAATCGTTGGCAATACATTGCGATTTAATGTGCTGGCGAATAAAGAAGAGATTCAAACCATGAAACTGATCGGTGCGACGGACAGTTTTATTCTGCGCCCTTACTTGTACACAGGTATGTGGTTTGGCGTGTTAGGTGCCACTATTGCGTGGTTGGTAACGGCTTTAGTGACCATTGTCATGAATAGTGCGGTGAAAGACCTTGCTGCGTTGTACGATAGCCAGTTCCGCCTGATTGGTCTAAGTTGGGATGAATCTTTGTTATTAATCATCATTGGGAGTCTTTTGGGATGTATTGCGGCGCGTTTTTCTGCGCAACGACATTTAAAAGAAATTGAACCAGTTTAAGTGATGGCGGTCTTATTACTTGGATTTCATTAGCACTAGCTAATTTTGAACCCTTGCTTAGACCAAATGTTTATGGATAATTGCTTCCCCTTCTTGAAACTTGTTCATTTTGAGTTCAAGATATCGAAGCTAAATTGCAATGTAATGCTCCAGATCAGAGATTGATGAGGAATTGAATGACAAAAGAAGCGTATCCGATGGCTCTAGTCACGCAAGATAGCCTTGATAGCTATATTCGCTCAGTAAACAGCTACCCAATGCTGACTGCAGACGAAGAGCGTGAGCTGGCAGAACGATTACACTATAAAGGTGAGATTGAGGCTGCAAAAGGTCTAATTCTCTCGCACCTACGATTCGTTGTTCACGTTGCTCGTGGTTACTCTGGCTACGGTTTGCCAATGGCGGATCTTGTGCAAGAGGGTAACATCGGTCTAATGAAAGCCGTTAAGCGTTTTAACCCAGAAGTAGGGGTTCGCTTGGTTTCTTTCGCTGTCCACTGGATCAAAGCAGAGATCCACGAATACGTGCTACGTAACTGGCGTATCGTGAAAATTGCGACCACTAAAGCGCAACGTAAATTGTTCTTCAACCTGCGTAAGTCGAAAAAGCGCTTGGGTTGGTTTAACAACGGTGAAGTAGAAACCGTTGCGCGCGAGTTAGGTGTTGAGCCTTCTGAAGTTCGCGAGATGGAATCACGCTTAGCGGCGGTGGATTCAACCTTTGATATGCCAACTGATGAAGACGACAGCTCAAACGCTTACACAGCGCCGATGCTATACCTAGAAGACAAATCGTCTGATGTGGCCGACAACATTGAAGCCGCCAACTGGGAAATGCATACCAACAATCGCTTGGGTCATGCATTAGCGAGTTTGGATGAGCGTAGTCAGCGCATCGTGCGTTCTCGTTGGTTAGATGATGAGAAAGCAACATTGCAAGACTTAGCTGATGAGTTCGGTGTTTCTGCCGAGCGTATTCGCCAGCTAGAAAAAAATGCAATGAAGAAACTAAAATTGGCTGTGGGTGAATTTTAATTTCCACTGCTAATTGAAAGTAAGATTTTCATAGAAAGCCGAGATCATGTGATCTCGGCTTTTTTATTGTCGATCGAAAATCGATAGCGTTTGCGATCCGGATTTTATGTGCTACCTGTGTATAACTCTGTGAAGTAATTATTTATCAACTGTTCGAAACCTGGACAAAATAAGGGATTCAAGCACTTTTCCATCTGGGGATAGTTATAGATATACACACAGTTAGATCAGGATCATCACTACATATTGTGGATCAAAAGATCCAAATACACTTTATCAACGCAATTCACAGATTTATCCACAAATGGTTGGAATGTGTACACTTTTGAAAACCCTGATTATCCATGTGTCTAAGTTTGCCGTTGGATAGGTTACAATAGCGGCAGTATACCCAAGCAGCTTCAAATATGGATTTTATGCTGTACCACGGGTGCTGATTAGTACGTTAGGTTCGAGGTTGCTTGGGTATATTAATAAGACAATGAGAAAGTAAATGGATCAGTTTAAGCATATCGATGTACAAGGTGCGCAAGCGCTGCTCGAGCAGGGTGATGCGAAGCTTGTAGATATCCGTGACCCTCAATCGTTTGCCGTTGCGCATGCGGAGTCCGCGTATCATTTAACTAACGATACGATCGTTGCGTTTATGGATGAAGTGGAGTTCGAACAACCTATTCTGGTGATGTGTTACCACGGCATTAGTAGCCAAGGTGCGGCGCAATATTTAGTTAACCAAGGCTTTGAACAGGTGTACAGTGTAGATGGTGGCTTTGAAGCCTGGTATCGAGCAGAACTACCGATAGTGAGAAGTTAATGAAGAGACTGGTAACGTTAAATAATCCACGTATGGCGCAAGCCTTTATTGATTATATGGCCTCTCGCCAAATTGACATCGAAATGATGCCTGAAGGGGATGGGCAATTTGTGCTGTGGCTGACTGATAGCCAGCATGAAATAGAAGCGGAAGCCGAACTTAAGCTGTTCCTTGCTAACCCGTCTGATTCAAGATACAGCGCCGCCTCGTGGGACGTTGCCGATACTCGTAAGAGCACATTTCATTATTCCAGCCCGAGTATCATAAGCATGGTCAAAGCGAAAGCTGGCCCCATGACTTTGCTGATCATGACAGTCTGTATCATCATCTACTTGTTACAAATGTTTGGCTTTGGCAATGGCGTGTTTAAGTTGTTGCACTTCCCAGCTTTTGAGGGGCAACAATGGCAAGTGTGGCGATGGCTAAGTCATGCGTTACTGCACTTTTCAGTAACTCACATCGTGTTTAACTTACTATGGTGGTGGCAGTTGGGGGGCGACATCGAACGTCGTCTCGGTTCCGGTAAGCTATTGCAACTCTTTGTGGTGTCGGCAGCGCTTTCAGGGGCAGGCCAGTTCTATGTTGAAGGGGCTAACTTCGGTGGCTTGTCTGGCGTGGTCTATGCACTGCTTGGTTATTTGTGGATATTGGGTTACCGCTTGCCACATTTAGGCCTTACACTACCCAAGCCAATTATCGTCTTTATGTTGGTATGGTTAGTTCTTGGTTTTGTGCAGCCATTTATGGCGATTGCAAACACCGCTCACTTAGTTGGGCTACTGTCGGGGATGGCGATTGCGCTGTTTGATTCAGGCAAGATGAAATACCAACAGCAAGCCTAAAGCAGATGAAATGAAAAGACCGCTCAAGAGCGGTCTTTTTTATGTTCAAAACGGATTTGGGTTTATTGATAAAGGTATTTTGTAAACAACAAATCGGCAATGATGGTTTTACCTGTTTCAGGCAAAAGCGTTTCGTTGAGGGTCGTCACTAAGGTTTTGCGCAGATCTTCTCGGCCAGACAGGGACTTAATCGTATCTTCTGTTTGCTTACCCAATAATTCAATCACTGCATCGCGAATCAAAGGTTGGTGATGCTCAACAACTGATAAATCTTGTTGACTCATTACCATGATGTCGATGCGCACTTGCACATAACCTAACTTTTTGCCTTTGGTGTAAAAGTTAGTAGTGAGGTCAGGCTCTAGGGTAAAGTATGCCAACTTAGGTCCAGCTTCTTCCGTTTCAGCCCAACTTGGTGCGGCGAATAGTATGGTTAACGCAAAAATAATTTGGGCTATATAACGTTTGTACATATTTCTAACTTTTCTTTCTCTGGATCGCGATATTCGAATCGCTTCAGTCTTGATACAATGGGCCGTCTATAACAAATAACGGAACTTACGGTTACATACATTACTATGGACGGTAAGTTGTTGCTTTATTGTACGCATAAAGCCTCCAATTGAATACTAGTATGAATCAGCCAACATCACTCTATCTTGCTTCTTTATTGGAAGTAGAGTGGCAAAACCCCGAAGAATTCGAATTTCCAAATGAATTTGCCAAGCACTGGCTTGAAGAGCAAGGGTCTTTGTCACGTCGTTTAAAACAGCACTGCCAAGCGTTAACGGTAGAATTGCTACAAAATCAGATCGTCACTGCAGCGACATTAAAACAGGACGAAAGCCAGTTATTGTCCGAACAAGATTGCTTACTGAGAGAGGTAATTTTGTGCGGTGACAATAATAACTGGGTTATTGGGCGGACATTGATTCCTCGCTCAACCTTAGTTGATCAGCAGTATGATTTGGCTCAACAAGGGGATATCCCATTAGGACTAACGGTGTTCAGCGCAGATAACGTTGAGCGGGACTCTTTGCAAATGGGATGGGTAGCTGTACCAGAAGGACGTTTGTTAGCGCGACGCTCAAGGTTGTGGATGAATCACAAACCGATGCTAGTTGCTGAGTTATTCTTATCTAATTCACCAGTTTACGCTAAGGAGACAGTGTAAATGTCCGCAGAAAAAGCCAAAGCATATTGGCAACTGATGCGCATGGATCGCCCGATTGGTTCACTGTTACTGATGTGGCCAACGATTTGGGCGCTAATTATCTCAGCCCAAGGGATGCCAAGTTGGGATGTATTCATCGTGTTTGTATTGGGGGTATTCCTAATGCGTAGTGCGGGGTGCGTGATTAATGATTTTGCAGATCGCAAAGTCGACGGCCATGTAAAGCGTACTAAGCAACGTCCACTGCCATCAGGGAAAGTGACAGCAAAAGAAGCGATTGGATTATTTTTGGTTTTGGGTATCAGCTCGTTTTTGTTAGTGCTGACCATGAACCCGCTGACGATTCAGCTATCCTTCGCTGGTATTGTGTTGGCGTTCATCTATCCATTTATGAAGCGTTACACTCATATTCCACAGCTATTTTTAGGCTTGGCTTTTAGCTGGGCGATTCCAATGGCGTGGGCTGCACAAACTGGGGAATTACCATTGATTGTTTGGTTTTTGTTCCTCATTAACGCTTTGTGGACCATTGCGTACGACACTCAATATGCGATGGTAGACCGAGATGATGATCTAAAGATTGGCATTAAATCGACGGCAATTCTGTTTGGTCGTCATGACAAGCTTATTATTGGCGTGTTGCAACTGATTACACTCGCGATGTTGGTTTGGTTAGGGCAGTTCTATCAATTGGGACAAAGTTACTACTGGACCCTTTTGATTGCAGCGTCGTTGTTTGTTTATCAGCAGCACTTAATTCGTCACCGTGAGCGTGAGTTGTGCTTTAAGGCTTTCCTTAACAACAATTATGTTGGCATGGTGATAGCGATAGGGTTACTGGTCGCATTTTGGTAAGCGAAGAAATAGAAAAAGGCATCCGATTGGATGCCTTTTTTCTTATTGGACGAAGGTAAAACGGTTACGACCGAAGTTGGTGAATACTCTCTTCGATCGTCAGTTTCACTTCTGGATAAAGCAGAGTGAACAGTAGCCGTGCAAATTGCTGCGTTTTCTTCGTGTCACAGTTACCATCGTTATCGAGGTATTTTTGCTGTTTGAGCGTATTGAACATCGCGGTAAACACACCTTTATCGAAGAATTCTGGCGCATTAATACCGTGCAAACGCCCTAGGCGCTGAGCAATATCTTGGCTCTTCTGCTCTAGGTCCGATTTACCGAGTTCAGGGTAAGCAACAAGCAAGTTCATCGCGATAGAGTAGCGTTGCAGCGTTTCAGTTATCGTTCGACCTAACAGAACCAAAGGCTGGTTGTTCGATTGATTGATTTCCAGCTTATCACCATCAAAATTAATCATTTTCTGATCGGCAAATTCATGCAGTGTTTTAACGACCAATTCATCCAACTCGTCTTCTTGGTAACTTAAGAACAGCTCTTTCTTCAAGAATGGGTAGATTTGCGCGACATTCGCTTGAATCTTGGCTACCGAAAGGTTGCGCTGACGAATGAGCATTTGGGCAATTAATGACGGCAGAGCGAACAAGTGAATGATGTTGTTGCGATAGTAAGTCATCAGGATCGATTGGCTACGGTCCAGCGAAATGATGTCACCCATGCTATCGGTTTCAATCACGAACTTATCAAGCGAAATTGCATGATCGACCAACTCCTCAGCACTTTCGGTAGGGATAGTGGAGGTGCTTGAGTACGGATTATTTTTGAGTAGCTTTAAGTAACACTCAATCTGATTGATCAGCGAGTCACGAGAAAGTGCACGTTGACGAGAAGCAAGCAGTGCGGTTGCACACAAGGTCAACGCGTTTGCTGCCGCCGCATCGTTGATGTGTGTCATCATCTTATTAGCAAGGTCGTTGACCACAGGATTCATCCATTGTGGTTTGTTACCACCCATGCTGTCGATGTCTTTCGTCCACTCAGGAGCATGCTCGTTCAAGTATTGGTTGAGCTGAATTGGCTCACCGAAGTTCACATAGCCCAAACCAAAGTTACGCAGTTTACGCAGAGTACGCAGTACAAGCCCTGCGTTTTCTTTCTCTTTGCGTTTGCCACGCAGCTCTTTCGCGTAAGTGCCCACTTCCATTACGTGCTCGTAACCGATGTAGACCGGCACTAGTGTTACTGGGCGGTTTAGACCACGTAGCATTGCTTGGATGGTCATAGCCAGCATACCCGTTTTCGCTTGCAGTAAGCGACCTGTACGTGAACGACCACCCTCACTGAAGTACTCGACTGAATAGCCTTTGGCAAACAGCTCAGCTAGATACTCTCGGAAAATGGTTGAGTACAGTTTGTTGCCTTTAAAACTACGACGAATAAAGAACGCCCCACCGCGACGGAAAAGAGGACCGGCCGGGAAGAAGTTCAAGTTAATGCCTGCCGCAATGTGCGGAGGCACCATGCCTTCATGGTACAAAACATAAGACAACAGCAGGTAGTCCATGTGACTACGGTGACACGGAACGTACACAATTTCGTGGCCGTCTTGCGCTAAACGACGCACAGTCGAGGCGTTATTGATGTGCAAACCTTGGTATAGTTTTGTCCATAACCAACTCAGGATGCGGTCGCCGTTTTTCACCAGACTGTAGGAGAAGTCGGCGGCGATTTCATCCATGATGTCGTGGGCTTCTTTACGTGCCTTATCAATCGAGATGTTTTTGCTCTTGGCTTCGTCAGCAATCGCCAGTTCAATAGCTGGAGATTTTAGTAAACGAGCAAACAACACTTGGCGTTGTGGCAAGTTTGGGCCTGAAGCAGCCAGTTTCTGGCGTGAGAAGTGGATACGCGCCACGCGAGCCAGTTTGTGCGCAATTGCGCTGTCGGTACCGTGAGAGTCTGCCATATAACGCAGAGATACCACGGGACTAAAGCGAACTAAGCAGTCGCGTCCCGCCGCCATTACTGCTTTGGCTTTTTGCGGACCATTCATCGGTTGAAGGTAAGGCTTTTGGTTCTCTTCTTTACCTGGCTTACGACCCCAAAGCACGGTTGCAGGGATCATTTGAACATCTAACTCACTATCCAGCTTGTGCAGTTCCAGTAAGTCAGTGAACAGAGAGACAGAATCGGTTGGGACATCATTATCGTTGTTCATCACAGTTGGACGCGCAGCGATAAAGACGAAACGGTTCAGCGTTTTGCCATTGATTTCCAGCGGGCTGAGCGGGTCGGGTAGACCAAGGCTCATGGCTTGTTTTTGCAGTGTCAGCAAATCCACGTTCGAGCGGAACGGCAGGGCATATACAATCGGTTTAGTTAGGTCGATGTTCAGATCTTCAATCGGGTTCGACGGGATTGCGGTGCCCTTTACCAGTACCGATAAAGGTAGTTTTAGTAATGAACGTGAAAATGATTGTCCAGAAGACATAAAGTTCACAGCCTCAATAGGTATTCAAACAGGCCTAACCTTATTTCAGTTTCCGCTTTGCATGTCTTCTCTATAAAAAGAGATGAGTACGGCAATAGAAATAAGCCTAGGCGATAAAATTTAAGCGCTGCAAGGATACCAGAAACTGGTCAAACCTTTTAATTTTATTGGCTGTAAATTAGTCGAACCCCTAAGTTATTGCTTTGACTTGATTAACTGAAAAGTCGGTGTTTTAAACGAATAAAGAATGAACTTAATTGGTAAGCTGAAAGCTCCCCACAAATAAATTAAAAAACAACCAATTGGGTTTTCATTTGAGCATTTACTGGATATACTCACAGTTAACTGTATAAAAAGACAGGTGAGACATGAAGCCGTTAACGCCACGCCAACAACAAGTCTTCGATTTGATTAAAAGTAAAATCGACGACACCGGAATGCCACCAACTCGTGCAGAGATTGCGCGTGAGCTTGGCTTCCGCTCTGCGAATGCCGCAGAGGAACACCTAAAAGCGCTTGCTCGTAAGCAAGCAATTGAAATTATTCCAGGCGCTTCTCGTGGGATTCGTATCCTGCTTGAAGACGCAGCCAATGATGAGCAGGGTTTGCCTTTGATTGGTCAAGTCGCAGCGGGTGAGCCAATCTTGGCTCAAGAGCACGTAGAGGCGCACTACCAAGTCGATCCTGCGATGTTCAAACCGCAAGCGGATTTCTTACTTCGTGTAAATGGCGAGAGTATGAAAGACATCGGGATTATGGATGGCGATCTGCTCGCGGTGCATAAAACCCAAGACGTGAGAGACGGTCAAGTTGTCGTTGCGCGTGTTGATGATGATGTGACTGTGAAGCGTTTGGAGCGCAAAGGTTCAACCATATTACTGCATGCTGAGAATGAAGAGTTTGCCCCAATTCAAGTGGACTTAACGTCTCAGCACCTTACGATTGAAGGCTTAGCCGTTGGTATTATTCGTAATACCGATTGGATGTAAGTGTATTTAAGCAGCCCAGTTGATCTGGGCTGTTTTGTCTTTTCTCTTCTTTTCTCTTTTTCTACTTCCTCCAAAAGCTTGCTCATCATCTTGACCTTGTTTGTTTTGACCAATTTATAAGCTTGATAATGTAATTGATATTCATTATCATCTTTATTAATGTCTATGTTTTCTCTCTGGCGCAGGAAATGCCCATGTCTCAGTCTAAACATCAAGTTCCTAACCATCTATTGAAGCCACTGTTATTGCGTAGCCGTGAAAGCATGGTCGACAATGGCTTGGTGTACGATCCGATAGCTGCTAAAGCGTGTTTGAGCTGTAAGATGGCGCCGGATTGTTTGAGTGGTGATATTGCGCAGAAGCAATTGCTGCACGTGACGCTGACTCAGCTTTGTGACCAGCAGGTTAGCCACTTCTTACAGCAGTATCCCGATGCCTGGATAATCAATGTCGGAGCGGGGCTGGATACCCGCTTTTATCGTTTGGATAATGGACGCTGCCATTGGATAGAGCTGGATGTGACGGAAAATTTGGTATGGCGTCAGCGTTTGTTCCACAAAAATGAACGTTATGAACATCGCTGTGGCAGTGTGGATGAAATGTCGTGGCTAGAGACGTTAGCCATTCCAGAGCAAGCACCGGTACTCATTTTATGTGAAATGGCACTGCTCGATTGCACAGAGCGTCAAGTCGCGAAATTTATTCAAACCTTAGGTCGACATTTTGTTTCTGCTGAACTGTGTATGGTGCTGGCAGGAGATTTAACGGAAACCAAGTGGGGGCAAAAGCTTGGCTCTGATCGTTATGCTCATGGCTTTGAAGCGCCTGCAGCACAGATATTGCAATGGTTACCATGGGCACAATGGGTGAAAGCTTTCTCGCCATTCGATAGATTCTGTTCTCGTTGGAAAGCTTGGCAGCGTTGGCTTAATAAGATTCCAATGTTGAAGCATCGCCTCACGCCAGTCCTCGTTCACATCAAGTGGTAATTGGCTAGTCGTTAAGCGCTCAGGTACACTCGTCGATCTTACTGATGAGGTGCCTGTGACAAATTCAATCTTCTCTCCTTTATCTAACCCAAAAGTTCATCGCCAAGTCTTAGCTTTAGCGATACCTATGGTGCTGTCGAATATTACTGTTCCATTGCTCGGTTTGGTCGATGCAGCGGTGATTGGTCATCTAGACCACGCTTGGTATTTGGGTGGTGTTGCGTTGGGCAGCACCATGATCAGCGTGACGTTTTGGCTGCTTGGTTTTTTGCGTATGTCGACTACTGGGTTGGCGGCGCAGTCCTACGGCGGTGAAGACCGAAAGCAACTTGCCTTGGTGTTTATGCAAGGCTCACTTATGGCGCTGCTGTTTGCGTTAGTCTTCCTTATTGCCCATAACCCGATTGCTGATTTGATCTTTGGCTGGAGTGACGCCAGCGCAGAGGTAAAACACTATGGCATGCAATATTTCTCTATCCGAGTGTGGAGTGCCCCCGCAGCGCTAATGAACTTTGTGTTGTTGGGGTGGCTGCTCGGAACGCAAAATTCCAAAGCACCAATGTGGATGGTGATCATCACCAACGTGACTAATATTGCCCTCGATTTGTTGTTTGTGATTGGTTTGGGGTGGAAAGTAGAAGGCGCTGCGCTGGCATCAGTGATTGCTGACTACTCAGGCATGGGTTTTGGTCTCATGTGTGTCTGGAAAACCTGGCGAGAGAGACAATTACCATCACCTCAAAAGTTGCTAGCCAGCACTCAACACGGTTTAGGGCGCTTCGTGAAATTGAATCGCGATATTTTCTTGCGCTCTTTGTGTCTGCAAGCGGCTTTTAGCTTTATGACGTTCCAAGGTGCGAGCTTTGGTGATGAGGTTGTCGCTACAAATGCGGTTCTGATGAGCTTCCTGATGATTATCTCGTATGGCATGGATGGCTTTGCTTACGCAATGGAGGCCATGGTCGGGAAGGCGATTGGTGCCAAAGATAGGCAACAATTGAGTGAATCGCTTGTCGGCACTTTCTTTTGGAGTTTGATTATTTGTTTAGGACTGACCGCGCTCTTTGGTTTGGCGGGATCCCAGTTGATCGCCATGATCACTTCAATTGAGGCGGTACAACAGCAAGCAGCGGTGTATCTACCTTGGCTGGTGGTGATGCCACTTGCGTCGATGTGGTGCTTTCTATTGGATGGCATTTTTGTCGGTGCAACCAAAGGCAAAGACATGCGCAATAGTATGTTTGTCGCGACTAGCAGTTTCTTTGTTGTCTTTTACTTGTTCGCCGAGTGGGAAAATCACGCGCTGTGGTTTGCAATGACGAGCTTTATGTTGATGCGGGGTATTGGTTTAGGGGTTATCTTTCTCTACCAATGGCACAAGGATACCTTCCTAGCACAATGTTGATATAAAAACAGCAGGTCCAAGCCTGCTGTTTTTCTGTCTGCTATCAAGAAGCATAGATTAGAACAAGCGGTTCAAACCATTCAACGCAGCGACACGATACGCTTCGGCCATTGTTGGATAGTTGAAGGTGGTATTGACGAAATACTCGATGGTATTCGCTGAGCCTTTTTGCTCCATAATGGCTTGACCGATGTGGATAATTTCCGCGGCACGTTCGCCAAAACAGTGAATTCCTAAAATTTCTTTGGTTTCACGATGGAACAATATCTTCAAGCTACCGATGTCTTTCCCTGCGATCTGTGCACGAGCTAGATGCTTGAAGGAAGAGCGTCCTACTTCATACGGTACTTTCGCAGCTGTTAGCTCTTGCTCGGTTTTACCCACAGAGCTAATCTCTGGGATGGTGTAGATACCCGTTGGAATATCATCAATCAGATAGTTTTCTGCCTGACCTTTCGTAATGGCTTGTGCGACAAATCGCCCTTGGTCATAAGCGGCGCTTGCAAGGCTAGGGTAACCGATGACATCGCCTACAGCGTAAATGTGTTCAATATCGGTTTGGTAGTTACGGTTTACTTTTAGTTGTCCGCGAGAGTCCGCTTCCAGACCCACTGCACCCAAATTCAACTTATCGGTGTTACCTGTTCGACCATTCGCATACAACAAGCAGTCTGCCTTCATCTTCTTGCCAGATTGTAGGTGAATAATCACGCCATCTTCTGTGCCTTCTATTTTTTCATAGGTTTCATCATTACGAATTACCACACCGCTGTTCCAGAAGTGGTAAGACAGCGCATCTGACACTTCGTTATCCAAAAACTCCAACAAGCGGTCGCGGGTATTGATAAGGTCGGTTTTCACTCCAAGGCCGCGGAAGATAGAAGCGTATTCACAACCGATAACGCCCGCACCGTAAATGATGATATGGCGAGGGTCGTGTTTCAGGCTCAAAATGGAATCACTGTCGTAGATGCGCTCATGCAAGAAATCTACGTCGTTAGGCTGATACGGACGAGAACCCGTCGCGATGACAAACTTATCCGCTGAATAGATTTCTTCTGTACCGTCGCTTTGCATCACTGCAATTGAGTAGTTATCGATAAATCGCGCGGTTCCGAACAAAAGTGTGCATGAGTTACGGTCATAAAAGCCCTGACGAAGTCGAGTTTGCTTATCAATGACCGATTTAGCATGACCTAAAATGTCAGAAAATGTTGCATGAACGCTGGTGTTGTTTCGACAAAATAGCGGGTTGCTATTAAATTCGATGATGCGGCTAACGGCATGACGCAGTGCTTTTGATGGAATAGTTCCCCAGTGAGTACAACCGCCGCCGACACTGCTTTCTTTCTCGACAATGGCAACATTCAGTCCCGCTTTGGTTAATCCCATTGCAGCCCCTTCTCCGCCAGGGCCACTACCGATTACGATCACGTCATAGTGATTAACATGCGCCATGATGCCTTCCTTGTTATATTTGCTTAACATTGCTTTAGCGCGATTTTAACTCATTTACTCTATTGGTACACGTAATGCCTGTTAGAGAGTGGAAGTGATCACGCAGAATCGACCAAAAGGGTGATTTGGTATGTTGTATGTCTATAAATTGCATCGAGAACATTGCAATTAGATGCATGCCAATAGTAACGTTCTCGGCGCTCAGAGCGAGCGAAGCAACATATCTTTCTCCGTAGGAGCAAATTGCGTTATATTGAGGCTCTTGTACCCTACAGAAAAAGAGCAAGTTAAGAATGAAATCGATGGGAATCCGCGCACAGCAAAAAGAGAAGACACGTCGATCATTGATCGATGCGGCATTTAGTCAATTAAGTGCGGATCGCAGCTTTTCCAGCCTTAGCTTGCGAGAAGTCGCCCGAGAGGCAGGGATTGCACCGACTTCTTTTTATCGTCACTTCAAAGATATGGATGAGCTAGGCTTAACCATGGTTGATGAAGGCGGTTTGCTACTACGCCAACTGATGCGTCAGGCGCGTCAACGTATTGTGAAAGAAGGTAGCGTAATTCGTACCTCGGTCGAAACCTTTATGGAATTCATTGAAAGTAGTCCGAACGTTTTTCGTTTGTTGTTGCGTGAGCGCTCCGGCACTTCTGCTGAATTTCGTACCGCTGTTGCTCGAGAAATCCAGCATTTTGCGGCAGAATTAACCGAGTATTTAATGAGCACCGGCGTGACCAGAGAAGAGGCGTATACTCAAGCAGAAGCGTCTGTGACTTTGGTTTTCAGTTCGGGGGCTGAAGCTTTAGATTTAGATCGACGTGAGCGCGATGAACTCGCCGAGCGATTGATCATGCAATTGCGAATGATAGCCAAAGGGGCCTATTGGTATCGCAAAGAACGTGAACGTAACCGATTAAAAGGCGGGATAGAATAATGTCGAATGGAAATAAATCTGAAAAGAAAACGCTGATTTTGGCACTGGTTGCAGGTATGTGTGGTGATGCTTTGTTGTCATGGTTGACCATGAGTGAAGTGTCTTTTTCAATCTTCCCATTGATTGCACTCGTACTGGCTGTACAAGCTCTTTACCAAGAGTACCTAAATAATCCGGTATCAGAAGATATCCCATTAGTTGGCTTGGCGTGTTTCTTCGTAGGTGCGTTTGGTCACTCTGCGTTTATTAAAGCGCAATACCCAGAAGCAGGCTCAAACTTCTTTGCGATCATGGTTTCAATGATCTTACTCGCATGGATTGGTAAGAAGCTAGGTTTTGTCAGCAAGAAGACTTCTGCGGAATAAGCAAACGAATCAAATTAAAAAGCGAGCCATTGAGCTCGCTTTTTTTGTATTTGACGCGGTGGGTTACGCTTTGCGTTCCAATAGCACGCCCGCTTCCATGTGGTGGGTATAAGGGAATTGGTCAAACAGAGCAAAACGCGTTACGTTGTGTGTTTCGCATAGAGTGTCCAAGTTCTCTTTTAGAGTCTCAGGGTTACAAGAGATGTACATGATGCGCTCGTAACCTTGCACCATTTTACAAGTATCGACATCCATCCCAGCACGTGGTGGGTCGACAAAAATCGTGTTGCAGTTGTAGCTCTTCAGATCCACACCTGCATCTTGTAGACGACGGAATTCACGCTTACCTTCGATCGCTTGAGTAAATTCCTCTGCCGATAGACGTAAGATTTGTACGTTATCAATCTTATTGGCGGCGATGTTGTACTGTGCAGATACCACAGATGGCTTCGCTAGCTCAGTTGCCAGTACGCGGTCGAAATTCTGTGCCAACGCCAGCGAGAAGTTACCGTTACCACAGTAAAGCTCTAGTAGGTCGCCAGTGCTTTCTTGGGTACAGTCGACCGCCCATTCCAGCATCTTCTCTGCGACTTTGCCGTTCGGCTGAGTGAAGCTGTTCTCTACTTGTTGGTAGATGTAGCTTTGACCATTTACATCGAGCTTCTCGATAACGTAGTCTCGGTCTAGGACAATCTTCATCTTACGAGCGCGACCAATGATGTTTAGGTTAAAGCCTTCATCATTTAAACGCTGTTTAAGGGCTTTCGCGTTTTCAATCCACTCTTCATCAAGTTGGCGATGGTAAAGGAGTGAAACCAGAATCTCACCACTTAGCGTCGATAGGAAATCCACTTGGAACAGTTTACGACGTAGTGAGTCGTTGTCTTTCATCGCTTCAACCAATAGCGGCATCAGGTCGTTGATCAGACGGCTTGCTGCAGGGAATTGGTCAACACGGTACTTCTCACGAGTTTCTTGGTTGAACATGATGTAGTAAAGATCTTCGCCTTCATGCCAAACACGGAACTCAGCACGCATGCGGTAGTGCTGCTCTGGTGATTCAAACACTTCCAGTTCTGGCATGTTGTATGGCGCGAACATATCCGTGAGACGTTCGACTTTTTCAGCCAGTTGTTCTTGGTAGCGTTGTGGGTTTACATCAAGAGTAGCCATGATCTTACCTTTTATGGTGCATTCAATTTAAGAGCGCAGATTTTATTCAATCTCAATAGGATGTCCAGTTTTGTACTGGAATTGATTTAAAGATAGTGCGTACAGGCAGAGTAGAAAGCAAAATCAATCAAAACGTTACAACTTCTAAGGGCAATATTGGCTGGACAAATAATCAATAGCTGAATAATATTTGCCTCAAGTTGGTGCTATCTAGCAATCTAGATGGCTGAAATGGGAATCTGGTGTGAATCCAGAACTGACGCGCAGCGGTAAAAGAGAACGAACGCTCATCAGACACTGCATTAGTTTATGTGGGAAGTCGAGCAAGTAGGCGGTACACCCGTGCTCTTGAGTCCGAATACCTGCCAACAACTGAGCCACAGCACTGGACTGTCATGATGACAGGGCTCGGAAGGAATTACGCGATTTAGGACAATACAATGAGAAAATCCGCACTGGCGATCACTTTGGCATCGCTGCTTTCACCTGTCTCTTATCTACAGGCCCAAGAAACCTCCACTGACGAAACCATCGTTGTTACGGCAAACCGTTTTGAGCAAGCCGAAAGCCGTACGTTGGCAGATGTCGAAGTAGTTACTCGACAAGACATCGATCGCATTCAAGCGAAAACCCTACCAGATGTATTGCGTCGCCTTACCGGAATTCAAGTTTCACAAAATGGTGGTCGTGGTCAGTTAGCGTCTTTATTTGTTCGTGGAACCAGTTCCGACCAAGTTTTAGTACTGGTTGATGGCGTACGTTTTGCACGAGCAGCGAAGGGCGCTGTGGACTTTAACCAAATCCCACTTACTTACGTTCAACGTATTGAGTACGTGCGTGGTGCGCGTGCGTCACTTTACGGCTCAGAAGCGATTGGTGGCGTGATCAATATCATCACCATTGCGCGTGCTGACGAAGAAGGAACGAAGTTAAGTGCGGGTTTAGGCAGCTTAGATTACCAGGAATTGAGTGTGGCATCTGGTATTAAAGTCACAGAGAGCGGCCAGCTAAATATCGCGCTTGGTAGTGAAAGTGATGATGGTTATAACGTTCGTCCTGTACCGGGAGTTAATGACGGCGATCGCCATGGCTTTGATACAAAGAATGGTCTGCTAGGTTACGTGCACAACTTCAATGACCAGTGGTCTGCATTTGGTAACCTACGTGCTTACGAAAATGTTTATCAATATGACAGCAGCTACGGCAGTCGCGGTTACTACGAAGCAGAAAAAGACGATCTTTCTGTCACTCTGGGCGGTAAGTATCAGTCTGATAATGTGATGTCAGAACTACAAGTAACAGCACAGAAACAGAAGTCTTGGAACTATGAGCAAGCAAAAGGCAAACACTCAGGTACTGAAGATGAACTTGAGCAGCAAAATGTCCAGTGGACCAACAGTTACTTGCTAAACAACAATACGACGTTGGCTGGTGGTATTGATTGGCGCAACGAGTCTTATAAAGACAAGAGTGCGAATAAAACGTTTGATCGTACCAATGGCGCTCTGTTTGGTATGGCAACCACCAGTATTGATAAAGCAATGCTTGAGGGCAGTGCTCGCCTTGATGATAACGAAGAATACGGTAGTGAGTTCACTTACAGTTTAGCGGCTGGTTACCAGTTTGTACCAGAGTTTGGGGTTAAAGCCTCTTTTGGTACTGCGTTTAAGGCTCCAAACCTATATCAGCAGTATGACCCAACATACGGTGAGAAAGATCTGAAGCCGGAAGAGTCAGATGCTTGGGAGCTAGCATTCAGCGGTGATGTCCAAGGCGTTTTTTGGTCCGTCACGGGTTATGACTATAAAATCACGAATCTTATCGATTACCATCCAACCACATACAAATATTTGAATGTCGATGGTGAAACACATATCCAAGGTGTGGAGCTTGTTGCTGAGTTTGATACAGGGATTGTGCAGCACCAGTTGAGTGCAGATTACAAAGATGCTGAAGACGATAAAGGGCATCAGTTGCAGCGTCGCGCTAAAGAAATGTATAAGTGGAATGCTTTAGTGAGCTTCGATAAAGTGGATTGGTCGGTTAGCTATCAGTACGTCGGTAAGCGTCCAGATGTGGATTACAGCACTTGGCCTTCACAAGATATTACGCTTTCTTCTTACTCGTTGGTTGATACGGCGGTGACTTACTATCCGAATGAGTCGACCTCTATTAGCGCTCGTATCGATAATCTACTTGATGAAGAGTATGAGATGGCAAAAGGTTACCCTGCTGCAGAGCGAGCGTACTATCTCAACGTTGGCTACGAATTCTAATCGTGAATGAGCACAAACCGCCTTCGGGCGGTTTTTAATATTTTGTGGTGGAAAATCGAATGAAGAAACCCAAGCGAGTGGTGATCAGTTGGTCCAGCGGTAAAGATTCGACATTAACGCTTGAGCGCCTTAACGAGAATCCAAATTATCAAGTTATCGGTTTGTACACGACTTACGTAGGGAAAGAAGTCCCTTTTCAAGCAACTCCGCTTGAAGTCGTACAAATGCAAGCAGACTTACTTGCGCTTCCGCTCATTACTATCGAACTGCCTGAAGTCTTTCCGAGTAACGACATTTATCAATCAACCATCGTTAATGCATTACACAGTAGTGGTCTGAACATAGAAGCTGTCGCATTTGGTGATATGTTTTGTAATGGCATTGCCGATTACCGACGCAGCTATATTGAACCTGTTGGCTGGGAATGCGTCTTTCCTCTATTAGGGGAGAGCAGCGAAAAACTAGCGATGGAAATCATAGAGCGTGGTATTCAAACTATGTTAATCACCATCGACGGAAGAGTTCTCCCTCCAGAATGGTGTGGTCGCTGGTATGACAAAGCCCTAATAGAGTCATTACCAAGTCAAATTGATCCCTGTGGGGAAAATGGTGAATTTCACACATTGGTCACGTGTTCGCCATCTTTTCAAGGACATATCGAGTTGACGAAGCGAGATGTAGAATCTGGAGATAGATTCAGCCATCAAAGATACCATGCTAAAGCATTGCCAAAACAAATCTACGCAGTATGATCGCAACGTTTCTGTTCTTTAGGTAAGGCTCGTGCGAGTAGCAAGTAAGAAAAAAGTCCTAGTTTTTGACTCCGGTGTTGGTGGCCTTTCTGTATTCCAAGAGATACATCGCCTATTGCCCCAGCTAGACTACTTATACTTATTCGATAATCAGGCTTACCCTTATGGTGAACTCGATCAGGCTGTACTCATTTCACGAGTTAACCAACTGGTCTCTTCATTAGTCGAAGAACACCAAGTCGACATTGTTGTCATTGCTTGCAACACGGCGAGCACCATAGTGCTTCCTTCCTTACGCGAAAATTTATCGATTCCCGTTGTTGGTGTTGTCCCTGCGATTAAACCCGCATCGCTTTTAGCATCAAAAGGAGTAGGGCTGATCGCCACTCCGGCGACAGTAACACGCCAATATACTCACGAGTTAATACGGGACTTTGCGCAAGGCAAACCAGTTGAGATGGTGGGATCAACTCGCTTGGTAGATATGGCCGAAGAGAAGTTGCGAGGCAACAGCGTTTCTCTCGACGAACTGACAAATATCCTGCTTCCCCTTCGCGATAAAGTCGATGTTGCGGTGCTCGGTTGTACTCACTTCCCTTTAATCAAAGAGGAGATTCATCAAGCTTTGGGTGGGGACGTTACTTTAATTGATTCAGGCGCAGCGATTGCACGTCGAGTAAAAGCATTGCTATTAAGTGATGAAATTGAGGATACAGAAGAGGGAAGTAAGTCGATTTATGCCAGTGCAACTCCTTGGCAGGAAGATGCACTGAACATTTGTTTAAAGAAGCTAGGTTTTAATCCTGTTCAGGTTTACCACCATCCGGATGTTTAGGATCGTTCGCAATTCTCACTTTTAGCGTTCTCTCCATATATTCCTTTTCATTAAGTTTAGCGATAGCTGGCTTGGCATCTGCCGCAGCCATCACTACAAAACCAAACCCTCTTCTTTTTCCAGTACGCTTATCTTTCATTAAGCGTACCGCGTAGACCTGTCCATATTCAGCAAACAAATCGCGAACATGACTCTCATTGGCCTTATAAGGAAGGTTGCCGACATACAGCGTTTTAGTTGAAGGATCAGGGTCCGAAGATTGAAGAACAGGTGTTTTGCTAGAAAATGAAAAAAGAAAAGCAGTAGCGATAACACCAATGAGGAAGCTCAAGGCTGGTGGGATGATGAATTGAGAGAAGATGATTCCCCCAACGATGGCCAGCCCAACACATAAAATCAGATTTTTTTTAGACGTCATTTTAATTACTACACATAGTGATAAAGAGATCGATTGCCCATTAACAGAATAGACACATGAATCTTACGTATATGGTTGGTGTTTTTCCAACCAATTGCTGTGATATGTCTCAAATGTGACGAAGAAATATGCAAATATCGCACTTTTGGCTAATTTGTGACCGGTTGGTTTTTTATTTGCAAAAAACACTTGTACTAATTTCTCAACTCCCTATACTGCGCATCCACCGACACGGAGTGAGACGAAAGTCACACAGCGAGTCGGGAAGAGAGAAAAAGAATTTGAAAAAATGCTTGACTCTCTCACGGTGTGAAGTAAGATACGCACCCCTAACGACGAGCAACTAAGTTGCTGAAAATGTTAGAAAAGCTCTTTAAAAATAAGAACCTATCAATCTGTGTGGGCACTCGTTGATGATAATCCAAATAGTTTCTTCGGAAACAATTTAGGTTTCAATGAAACGAAGTGACCATTGAATCTTCGGATTCAGCACAGTCAATTCAAACATTACTTTATGTAATGTTCAGTATTCATTGAGCCGACAAAATCTTAAATTGAAGAGTTTGATCATGGCTCAGATTGAACGCTGGCGGCAGGCCTAACACATGCAAGTCGAGCGGAAACGAGTTATATGAACCTTCGGGGAACGATAACGGCGTCGAGCGGCGGACGGGTGAGTAATGCCTAGGAAATTGCCCTGATGTGGGGGATAACCATTGGAAACGATGGCTAATACCGCATGATGCCTACGGGCCAAAG